>JAIBJH010000019.1 GCA_020029455.1 Hyphomicrobiales bacterium | reverse complement strand
GGCACCACCATCGCCTTTGCCCTCGACAAGACCGAAAGCAAGACCCTCGAAGTTCAGCTGGCGCAAAGCCAAAAGATGCAGGCCGTGGGCCAGCTTGCGAGCGGCATTGCCCATGACTTCAATAATGTGCTGACGCCCATCATCGGCTTTGCTGATCTGCTATTAGCGAAGATGCGGCCCACCGACAGCGCCTTCACCGATGTGATGAACATCAAGCAGAATGCCAATCGCGCGGCAAATCTGGTGCGCCAGCTTCTGGCCTTCTCGCGCAAGCAGACCATGCAGCCAAGGCTCCACTCTCTCACCGAGGCTATGTCGGACCTTGGCAATCTTCTGGGCCGTGTGCTGGGAGAAAAGGTTGCACTGGAAATCATCCATGCCCGCGACTTGGGCCATGTCATGGTGGACATCCACCAGTTCGAGCAGGTGATCATCAATCTCGCCGTAAACGCCCGAGACGCCATGCCCAACGGCGGCACCTTGTCCGTCAAGACCTCGAACGTCACGGTTGAGAAACCGGAGGACAACCGCCATGGCTTGCCAACAGGCGAATACGTAGCCTGCGTCATGAGCGATACGGGCACCGGCATTCCGCCGCAGATTCTGGAGAAGATCTGGGAGCCCTTCTTCTCCACCAAGGAAGTGGGCAAGGGCACCGGCCTTGGCCTTTCTATGGTCTATGGCATCGTCAAACAGACTGGCGGCTACATCTATTGCGACAGCGCCATGGGCAAGGGCACCACCTTCACCATCTACTTGCCGCGCCATTATCCCGAAAAGCAGGCAGCGCCCGCCGCCGCTCCGGCAGCCAGCGTAGCAAAGCCCGTACGCGAGGACTTCACCGGCCGCGGCCGCATCCTGATCGTCGAAGATGAGGATTCTGTGCGCGCCTTTGCTTCCAAGGCTTTGCAGTCGCGCGGCTACACCGTTGTCGAAGCCGATTCAGGTGAGCGTGGCCTTGCCGCCATCGAGGCCGACAAGGACGGCTTTGAACTCATCCTCTCCGACGTCGTCATGCCGGAGATGGACGGACCCACCATGCTCGCCGAAATCAGGAAGCGCGGCATCAAGACCAAATTCATCTTCATGTCGGGCTATGCCGAGGATGCCTTTGAAAGAAACCTTGAAAATCCTGATGACTTCAGCTTCCTGCAGAAACCCTTCTCCCTGAAGCAGCTGATCGAGAAGGTGAAGGAAGTAATCGCGTGACCTTGGAAGAACTGGCCCAGAGTCTTGACGGTGGCCGCATGAATGCCGTTGCGCTTGCCGAGAACGCTCTGACGGCAATCGAACAGCAGTATGCGCAAGACATTCCTGCCTTCATTCATGTGGATCAGAAGGCCGTTCTTACCGAGGCCCACGAGTCCGACCAGCGCCGGAAAGGGGGCAGGGCCCTCTCGCGCTTTGACGGCATTCCCTTCGCAGTGAAGGACCTCTTTGATGTCAAAGACCAGGTGACGACTGCTGGCTCTCTCCTGCTCAAGGATTCAAAACCTGCTGCAGCGGACTCCGATGCCGTGGCGCTCCTCCGCCACAAAGGTTTCGTTGTTCTGGGTCGCACCAACATGACGGAGTTTGCCTATTCAGGCGTTGGCCTCAATCCGCATTACGGCACGCCGGCCAGCGTCTATGACCGCAAAGCAGGCCGCATTCCAGGCGGCTCTTCATCGGGATCGGCGGTTGCCGTGGCTGATAGTGTCTGTGCCATGGCGCTTGGCACTGATACCGGCGGCTCCTGCCGCATCCCTGCCGCCTTCAACGGCATATCAGGCTTCAAGCCGACAGCTTCTCGCATTTCAAAGCGCGGCGTCTTTCCGCTCTCGGCCCTGTTTGACTCAATCGGGCCTCTGGCAAGAAGCGCCGCCTGCTGCGCCATTGCCGATGATATTCTGGCTGGAGGCGAGGGACGGAAATCGTCGTGGAAGGCATCCCGCCCACTCAAACTTGCGGTCCTCAAGACCCACATGATGGATGGTCTTGCGCCCGAAGTGGAGGCGGCTTTCCAGCGCACAACGAAACTGCTCGGAAAATCAGCAGAAGTTTCAATTCTAGAATTCCCCGCATTGGTCGAGTTGCAGTCTCTTCAGAACAATGGCGGCATCCTCGCCTATGAAGCTTGGCATCTCCACAAGCAATGGCTGGAAACCCGGGAGTCCGAATATGACCCGCGTGTGGCGAGCCGCATCAGGTTCGGCGGCAACACTGATGCTGCAACTTTCGCCCGGCTTCTTGACCGGCGCTCCGCTTTGATCGAAGAGTTCAGGCAGTTTGCTTCGGGCTTTGACGCCATCATCTGCCCGACGGTGGCCATGCCGCCGCCCAAGATTTCCGAGCTTGCATCAGATGATGACTATCGTCGTCTGAACGTACTTGCGCTGCGCAACACCTATGTCTTCAATTTCCTCGATGGCTGCGCCGGATCAGTCCCGATGCAAGGCGAAGGAGAGCCGCCCATGGGCCTCATGCTGGCCCAGGCCGCCAACCACGACCGCCAGATTCTCGCCGTCATGCAGGAAGTAGAGCGCGTGCTGGAGTAACTGTTCAAGCCTGCCCTGCATTCACGTCATGCGTATCTCAATTTTGTAACTTGCAGGCAGAATGGCAGCCCCATATCTCCGCGGCCTCCCGCCACCCAGATTCTTTTCCCTTCATGACCGGACTGACACCTGCCCATTATTTGCCCATTGGCATGCTTTTCGCATCCAATGTCTTCATGACCATGGCCTGGTATGGCCATCTCGCGGTCAAGTCGAAGCCGCTGTGGATCATCGTTTTCGTCTCCTGGGGCATCGCCTTCTTCGAATACTGGCTGGCCGTTCCGGCGAACCGCATCGGCCACGGCGTCTATTCCGCCGCCGAACTCAAGACCATGCAGGAGGTTATCACCTTCGCGGTCTTTATCGGCTTCTCGGTTTTTGTCCTCAAGGAAGCGATCACCTGGCAGCATCTCTTGGGCTTCGCCCTTATCATTGCGGGTGCCGCCGTGGTCTTCAGGGCCTAGCTACTCTGCCGCAAGACGCGGCAATTCATCGAGTGATGCCTGAAGCGCTGCCTCATCATAGCTCTTGTCTTCGAGGAGGCCTTCTCCGTAGTCGATATAGGCCTGCATGTCGAAATGGCCATGCCCACAAAGCCCAAAGAGGATCGTCGGTGACGTGCCATCACGCTTTGCCCGCAGTGCCGCCTCAATGGCGCCCTTCACCGCATGGTTCGCTTCCGGTGCCGGCACGATGCCTTCCGTCTTGGCGAAGAGCACACCCGCCTCGAAACATTCATTCTGCTTATAGGCTTCCGCCTCGATCAGCTTCAGTTCTTTCAAATGTGAAACGAGCGGCGCCATGCCATGATAGCGCAGGCCCCCAGCATGGAAGCCCGGCGGCATGAAGGTGGAACCCAGCGTATGCATCTTGACGAGCGGCGTCATGTGCGCCGTGTCGCCGAAGTCATAGGCGTATTTCCCGCGCGTGAGGGAAGGGCAGGCCGCCGGCTCTGCCGCGATAACCCGTACCTTTTTGCCGCCGCGCAACTGCGCCCCAATGAAGGGGAAGGTCAACCCAGCAAAGTTCGAGCCGCCGCCGGTACAGCCCACGATAATATCGGGATAGGCGCCCGCCATGGTCATCTGCTCGATCGCTTCCTGTCCGATCACCGTCTGGTGCATCAGCACATGGTTGAGCACGGAGCCCAAAGCATACTTCGTGTCGGCATTGGTGGCTGCCACTTCCACCGCTTCGGAAATGGCAATCCCTAGCGAGCCATTCGAGTCGGGGTCTTTCGCCAGGATGGCGCGGCCTGCATTGGTTTCACCCGATGGGCTCGACACACATTCGGCGCCATAAACTTCCATCAACGCCTTGCGATAGGGCTTCTGCCGGAAGGAAACGGCGACCTGGAACACCTTCACATGAAGGTCAAAGAATGTACCGGCCATCGCAAGCGCGGAGCCCCACTGGCCCGCACCGGTTTCGGTCACCAATTTCGTGATGCCTTCTTGCCTGTTGTAGAAAGCCTGCGGCACGGCGGTGTTGGGCTTGTGGCTGCCCGCCGGCGATACACCTTCATACTTGTAGAAAATCTTGGCCGTGGTGCCGAGCGCCTTTTCCAGCGCCGTGGCGCGATAAAGCGGCGTTGGCCGCCACATGCGGTAGATGTCAGTGACCGGCTTCGGAATGTCGATGTAACGGTCCCGCGCCACTTCCTGCATGATCAGCGCCATGGGAAAGAGCGGGGCGAGATCATCAGGTCCAACCGGCTGCAATGTGCCGGGATGAAGCGGCGGCGGTGGCGGCACGGGCAGGTCTGCCATGATGTTATACCAGGCCTTTGGAATGCGCTCCTCGCCCATGGTGAATTTGCGTGTGCCCGCAGCCGCGCGCACCACTGCGATTTTTGTTGAGGATTTCTTCGGCGCGGCGCGCTTTGCTGCTGCCACCTTCTTCTTGGGTTTCGCCTTCGCTACCTTCTTTGCTTTGGCCGTGGACTTCTTCGCTTTTCTTGCCATGACGTCCTCCCTGGAAAGCGGGAACGTTTGCGCAACTCGTGAGGCTTGGCAAGTCCGGCGTGCCGGGGCGAGGTGCGAATTCCCCGGCACGCGCGAAGCAAGGTCAGGTCAGATGACGAACTTGCCGTTCTTGATGTCGATCGTCATTGTCTTGACCGTGCACTTTTCGCTTTCCTTGCCAAGCCAGAGCTCGCCGCCCTTGCTGCAATTGATGCGAACCTTCTGGCCCGCCTTGAGGGCCACATGCTGCGCATGGCCATAGGATGGCTTGAAGGTCAGCCTGTGTATCATGTGGTCGCTGTTGGTAAGCGTGGCGGCGCCGGCGCTAGCGGCCATCAGGCCGAATACTGCCAATGCCAGGGCCATTCTGTTGATTGTCATGGAAGTCTTCCTTTCGCTGAAAGGTAAAGCTGAGAAGGGTTTCAGTTAATGGCGAAAGCGCCGTCCTTGATCTTCACAAGAGCTGCCTTGCCGTCAAAGGTCTGGGTCTTGCCATCGAAGGAGATGGTGCAGCCCTTGGCGCAATCGACGTCCGCCTTGGCGTTGGCTTTCACGTCCACTTCCACGGCCTTGCCGTCCGTCGGCGTCAGCATCAGCTTGTAAGCCGTCTTGTCGAGGTTCTGGACCGTCATGGCGTTGGCGGCCGGTGCGATCACTGCGAGGGCGAGCAGGCTCGCCACGAAAACCTTGGTTTTCATGTTCTTTCTCCATTTTTTACATGTGAAAATCGTGCCGGGTCTTGGGCGGCTTGTGCCGTAAGATGTCGTCCAGGGCGGGGACGCGATTTCTTTCTCTTGCGTTTCCGGACGGGATTGTCCGGTGCAAGAAAAGCTATGCCTCGTCGCCGGCAGAAACGAGTTAAATGCCTGTCATGTCACGAGCGTGATGCCGCAGCGGCTCGCCACGATTGTATCACAATCGCGGAGCGGGGAACGCTGCGCCGCCGCTTTGACGCCACAAAAATTACGAAGTCGGCAATCTACGCTGCGAGGAATTGGTCCCGGCGATAGCCTTGCAGATAGAGAAGGGCGGTCAGATCGCCATGATTGACGCGGATGAGGGAGCTTTCCTGCACATGCGGCTTGGCATGAAGCGCAACGCCGAGCCCCGCTTCCGAGAGCATGGCAAGATCATTGGCGCCGTCGCCCACCGCAATGGCATCCGCCGCTTCAAGCCCGCGCGCCTTCGCAATGTCGCGCAATCCATCCAGCTTCGCTTGTTGTCCAAGAATGGGTTCACCGACCTTGCCCGACAAGTGGTTGTCCTCAATGAGCAGCATATTGGCGCGATGCTCATCAAATCCCAGCTCCCGCGCGACATGGGATGTAAAGGCGGTAAAGCCACCAGAGACAAGTGCCGTATAGGCGCCATGGGCCTTCATGGTGGCGATCAGTGTCTTGCCGCCGGGCATGAGAGTGATGCGCTCATTGATGACCTTCTGAATCACCCCGGCATCAAGCCCCGTAAGCAGGGCCACGCGCTCCTTGAGCGCGCCCTCGAAATCAAGCTCGCCCCGCATCGCCTTCACCGTGATGGCGGCAATGCGCTCGCCGACACCCGCAACTGCCCCAAGTTCATCGATGCATTCCTGATGGATCATGGTCGAATCCATATCCGCCACGAGAAGCCGCTTGCGCCTGTTGTGAATGGAGACGGTTGCGGCATCGATGGGCAGCCGTTTCAATTCCACGAGCAGTTCCGGAACACGGGCAAAAGCTTCAACTTCCAGCGCATCGCCTCGCGCCAGCCAATGGGGTGCATCGCCACCCAGATCGCGGACGGCTTCCACGACAGACTCGCCGATTGCACCGGACCCCGGCGCTGCCATAAGAACGAGAACGGAATCCATTGATGCCTGCAAAACCCCAAAAATCCGCGCTGCTTATTGCAGGCCCCACCGCCAGCGGCAAGTCCGCCTTGGCGCTCAAGTTGGCTCGGGAGCGGAACGGCGTCATCATCAATGCCGATTCCATGCAGGTCTATCGCGAGCTCCGCATCCTCACAGCAAGGCCCACGGCGGAAGAGGAAGCAACTGTTCCCCACCGGCTGTTCGGCCATGTCAGTGGCGCCGACTCGTATTCCGTAGCCCACTGGCTGGCCGATGCCACCCGCGAAATCAACGCCTGCTGGCAGGAGGGCCGATTGCCTATCCTATGCGGCGGCACGGGTCTTTATTTCCGCGCTCTTGAGCAAGGACTGGCGGAGCTTCCGTCCATCCCCGGAGAAATCCGCGAACGCTGGCGCAATGCCAATCACAACCTTCATGATGAACTGGCACGGCGTGATTCTGAAATGGCGGCACGCCTCAAACCGGGAGACCGGCAGCGCATTGCCCGCGCCCTTGAAGTCGTCGAAGCGACGGGACGTTCCCTGTCTCAGTGGCAAAAGGAAGGGCAGTCTGCGTCCATCCTTCAGGGTGTTACGGTTGAGTGTCTCTTTCTCGACGTGGGCCGGGATGAACTCTACGCCAGGGCCGAGCGCCGCTTCGACCAGATGATCAATGCCGGTGCCCTGGAAGAGGTGCGCGTGCTTCCGCCTTTGCCGCTGTCATCGCCTTTGCTCAAAGCCATCGGCGTTCGCGAACTGCAGACCCATCTACGTGGCGAAATCCCGCTTGAACTGGCTGTGACAGATGCCAAGACCGCAACCCGCCGCTACATCAAGCGCCAGCTCACCTGGTGGAGGCCAAAGCTCGCACATTGGACCCGCTATGATGCGGTCCACAGTTGACGGCCGGTTAACCCCGGATGGCCCGGCCTCTTGACCTTTCCCGCAGCGCACCATAGAAGATCAGTCATGACGAATATTGTACTCGTAGGACCGCGTGGCGCCGGGCAGGGTTGACCCTGCCGGATACTCGGTGCTGCGCGGTAAACAGAAGGCTCCTTTCAGGGGCCTTTTTTATTGGCGGATTTCGATTAGAGATGACTTTGAGTGAGGATTGCAAATGGCGGGTACGAAGGACGGAGAGTTGATGTCGGGCGCGGAGATCGTGCTCCGCGCTCTCGCAGACCAGAAGATCGAGCATGTCTTCGGCTATCCCGGAGGCGCCGTGCTGCCGATCTATGACGAATTCTTCCAGCAGGACAAGGTGAAGCACATCCTGGTGCGCCATGAGCAGGGGGCTACCCACATGGCCGAGGGCTATGCCCGCTCGACAGGTAAGGTCGGCGTGGCGCTTGCCACCTCAGGTCCCGGCGCCACCAATTGTGTGACGGGCCTCACAGACGCGTTGATGGATTCAATCCCCATCGTTGTCCTCACCGGCCAGGTGCCCACCCACTTGATCGGCAATGACGCCTTCCAGGAATGCGACACCGTTGGCATCACGCGCCCCTGCACCAAGCACAACTGGCTGGTGAAGGACGTGAATGACTTGGCGCGCACCATCCACGAGGCCTTCTATGTGGCAAGCCATGGCCGCCCCGGCCCGGTGGTTGTCGACATCCCGAAGGACGTGCAATTCGCCAAGGGCAAATATGTGGGGCCGCAAGGCATCATCACCAAGACCTACCAGCCCAAGGTGAAGCCAGACCAGTCCTCGATCCGCGCCGCTATCGATCTCATCGCCGCAGCAAAGCGTCCGCTCCTTTATACGGGCGGTGGTGTGATCAATTCCGGCCCCTCGGCTTCAAAATTATTGCGCGAATTTGTCTCGCTCACTGGCATTCCCATCACTTCAACCTTGATGGGTCTTGGCGCCTATCCGGCGTCCGGCAAGGAATGGCTCGGCATGCTCGGCATGCACGGCACCTACGAAGCCAACATGGCCATGCATGATTGCGACGTGATGATCAATGTCGGCGCGCGCTTTGATGATCGCATCACGGGAAGGCTCGACGCCTTCTCGCCGGGCTCGCGCAAGATCCATGTCGACATTGACCCGTCTTCGATCAACAAGACGGTGCGCGTCGACATTCCGGTGATCGGTGACGTGGCTCATGCGCTGGAACAAATGGTTGCGCTCTGGAAATCGCGCTCGCTGCAGCTCGATAAGGCGGCAATGGCCGATTGGAAAGCCCAGATCGCCAAATGGAAGTCGATCGATTGCCTGAAGTACAAGCCGAACAAGGACGTGATCATGCCGCAATATGCCATAGAGCGGCTTTACGCGCTGACCAAGGACAAGGACGCCTACATCACTACGGAAGTGGGTCAGCACCAGATGTGGGCGGCGCAGTTCTATCGCTTTGAGGAGCCGAACCGCTGGATGACCTCCGGCGGCCTCGGCACCATGGGCTATGGCCTGCCTTCGGCAATCGGCGTTCAGGCGGCGCACCCCAAGTCGCTTGTCGTTTGCGTGGCGGGTGATGCCTCGGTGCTGATGAATATGCAGGAGATGTCAACCGCCGTCCAACACAAGCTCCCGGTCAAGATTTTCATCATGAACAACCAGTACATGGGCATGGTGCGTCAGTGGCAGCAATTGCTCCATGGCAACCGCCTCTCAGAAAGCTACATGGATTCGCTTCCCGATTTCGTGAAATTGGCGGAAGCCTATGGCGGCGTTGGCATCCGCTGCCACAAGCCGGCGGACTTAGATGACGCCATCAAGGAAATGATCTCGGTGAAAGCCCCGGTGCTCTTTGATTGCCGGATCGCAAATCTCGCCAACTGCTTCCCCATGATTCCTTCCGGAAAGGCCCACAATGAGATGCTGCTGGGCGCGGATGTGAAGGATGAGGAAGTGGGCAGCGTTATCGACGCCAAGGGCAAGCAGCTGGTGTGAGGAGGAACCCATGAACAAACCCCATCTCACCGGCACAGGCTCCGCCTATTTCCTCGATGACAAGAAGCAGGAGCAGCAAACCCATACACTCGCGGTCGTGGCAGACAACCAGCCCGGTGTCCTCGCGCGCATCATCGGCCTCTTTGCCGGGCGCGGCTACAACATCGACTCGCTCACAGTCTCGGAGACCGAGCACGAAAAGCATGTCTCGCGCTTCACCATTGTCACAACGGGCACTGCCGCCGTCATCGCCCAGATCAAGAACCAGCTCGAACGCATGGTGCCGGTCCACTCCGTCGCCGACCTCACGGTTGCCGGAAACTATCTGGCGCGAGAGCTTGCCATGGTGAAAGTGGCGGGCAAGGGCGACAAGCGCGTGGAAGCGCTGCGCCTCGCCGATGCCTTCCGCGCCCGCGTGGTCGATGCTTCAACCGATAGCTTTGTCTTTGAACTCACCGGCAAGCCCGACAAGGTTGACCAGTTCATCTCGCTCATGGTGCCGCTGGGCTTGGTCGAAGTTTCACGCACCGGCGTTGCCGCCATCAGCCGCGGCCCGGATTCGATGAAGGTATAATCTGAATTCTCTCCATCGGCGGGCGAAGGTCCGCCGATCCAGACTGCATCAGCCGGCCGCCGCGCGGATTAGGCCGCCTTGCGCCCATGCTTGGCGAACATCACCAGCATGAGAGCAGCTCCTGCGACCGTGATGAGCGAGCCAGGAATGAGGATGGGCAGGATGACGGCCCCCTGGTCGGAATAGATTTTTCCCACGATCAAAATGACGATCCCAAGCTGGTAGATGACAAACTGCGGTGTTGCCAGCCGGGACTTGCCAAGCGCTGGGTAGGCCCAGTGTAACAATCCGAAGAGCACCGACGCTACAAATCCCAATAGCCCGATGTGGGCGTGGCTGTTCGCGTAGTTCATTTGGTTGGTGGAGCCCAGCCAGATGCCAAAAATCATCCCCACGATGACCCAGCAAAGTCCCAGCAGAATATAGTTCCGATCATAGTGCTGCATTGTTCCCTCCAATTGCAGTTGTCCCCCGGTCTTCCGCCCTATTTATCAGGCTGGCCGCACCATGCAATTGCGGGGACCGGTTTATTTGAAGGCGATGCGCCCTTCGACTTTCGCCGTCACCGTACCGAGCTTCTTGACCAGCACCATCACGTCATTGGCGATGAGCTTGCCACCCCGCGCATCGACAACCACCTTGCCACCCTTGAGCGCGGTATAGCCATCGCCGCCATCCAGCATGTAGTCATTGGTGGCAAGCTTGTAGGTGGCCTTGGGGTCAAGTGGCTTGCCGCCAATCTCGACCGAAACCACGCGGGCACCCGCGGGCTTGCTCTTGTCCGCCACCACCTTCATGCCGGCCACTTGCGGAAAGCGGCCTGCGCCGTCCTCGATTTTGGAAAAACCGTTTTCAAGCGCATCCCACACCTGCTGGCCCGTCACTTCCGTAAGAACGGTCACGTTGCCGAACGGAAGCTCGGTCAGCACATCACGCCGGGTGATGTCGCTGCCCGCCGCATATTCCTTGTCGGCGCGGATACCGCCACCATTGGTGATGGCGATTTCAGCACCCACCGCCTCAAGCATGGCATCGGCGATCAAGTTGCCGATGGCCGCTTCCTGCGTTCGCACAATGTTGCGCCGCGAATCAAGCGGGCCTTCCGTCTTGCCGATGACGACATTGAGTTCCTTGTCGAGATCCGCCTTGTAGGCATCGACCTTCGCCTGCGTCTCAGGATGAGGCTGCACCATCGCAGTGTCGATGAAGCGGAAATTGGGCTCCCACTTCACCGTGCGCTTGCCGTCCTTTTCTTGCACATCGACGGTCAAGTCGATGGGCACCAGGTGGTTGGCTTCCGTCGAAGTGTCCACATAAGCCGTGATACCATTGTACTGCACCACAAGGTCATGGTCGTCGCCCGAGAGGATCACATCAAAGGCTTTTGAAGCGAACATTTTCTGGTCGTCGGAATGGGGTGCCTGCACCACGCCCACCACAATCTCGGCCCCGTCCTTGCGCGCCTGCTTGGCGGCTTCAATGGCGCTGTCCGCCGTGGGTCCAAATTTGAGATCGCCCGTCGAAGCAACTTGCGGCGAAGTATCCTGCGCCACCGGGATCAACGCCAGTTTCACGCCGCCAACCTCCTTCATCATCACACCACCGAGGCCGTCCACCGGCTTTCCGTCAGCTTGCGTGATATTGATGGCCGCCCAAGGATATTTGCTCTTCTTCATCATCGCCGCGAAAACATCCGGCCCGAAGTCATATTCATGGTTGCCCGGCACAGCGAGATCGAAGGGCACGATATTGGTGAGCTCGATCATGTTGTCGCCCTTGTCGAAGCCCGAAAGCAGGGAGGGCGAGAGCAGGTCACCATCGAAGAGATAAAGCGTGTTGGGATTGGCGGCCCGTTCCGCCGCTGCCACCGCATTGAGGCGGGCAAGGCCGCCGCGCTTCTTGCCGCCCTCGAAATTATAGACATCGCCCACGCCAAGAAGCGTGATTTTCACCGTCTCCGCGCCCGAAGACGATGCAGCGAGCATCATGAGAACCGCAGCCGAAGCACAAATGCGTGAAAAGCGTGTCATGGAAACCTCCTCTGTCTGTCGAGATTGATCCTGCGGCATGGTGACAGAATAATGAAATGCCGCCTTGTCGCATCAGCTTTGCCGCATCAGCTTTTCGGCACGACGACTTCCGTCGCCTGGCCATTGTCCCATGAGCCGCGCCATACCCGGTCCTTGCCGATGGTATAGACTGCTGGCGCGTCATATCCGGTGATCACCGCGGTCAATACATTCTGCACCAGGTTGGCAACGGCGGTATCCACCTTGCCATTGCTCCACGTCCAGATGATCTTGAGATTGCCGCTTTCCATCGTGGTTTCGGCAGTGCCATAGTAATAGTTGCCGTTGGGGTTCCGCCCGCGCACATTGAACTTTCCCACGAGCGCATCGACGGAGAGCTTTTGCGATTGCCCGCTCGCCGCAGCCGTAATCGCTCCAGGCCCGAAGGCCGCATCCGCTGTCAGTGTCACCGTGATCTCAGGCGAGGCTGAAGGATCGAGAGGCTTGATCAGCAACGGGCCTGCCACGCCCAATTTTGCAAGATCGGCCGCAGGCACGTCAAGAATATCGAGACTGTTGCCGTCGACGACCATCAGTGATGCAAGGGCAGGGGTGCTATTGATCAGCAGACTGGCCGCCGCGCGCTTTGCCGTGGCCGAGCCAATGTCCAACTTGGTTGCAAGTCCCGGTTCCGAGTCCCTCACGCGAATATCGAAGCGCCCTTGCCCGTTCTCCGCATAGGCAAGCCAATGCTTGGTTCCGCCGAGGCCGTGCACGGCCGGCAAGGCTATCGCGATGTAATTGCCGCCGCTGCCACTCTGGGAAACGCCTGCCGTCCAATTGAGCGGCGTGCGCGGCGCCGGCGCCGGTGCATCGAATTCGCGCTGCAGGCCCGCATCCATGCATTCATTGAGCCTGGTGATGATGTCGCGCGAACCTCTGAGGCTGTGGCGGCTGCGCCCCTGCGAGAATTCGATTTCTACTGTGTTTGCCTTTGCGAATTGGTCGATAAAGCCGTTGGCGAGATAGATCGTCACATATTTCTGGCCGGGATAGGCCGCGGAGTCATAAATCTCCACATTGGAGAAATCATAGCCGTCGCGCCCATTGATCCACACGCGGCCTGCAACCACAGTCTGGTCTGGGCGGATAAGATCATTGATCCCATGTACGAAAATGAAATCACTGCCCGAGATGGCGCGGCCGACAGAAAGGCGGTGGCCGTCCTCCACATCGTTCTTCTCCGCAAGGCAGGTATCGAAATAAATGCCGAGATATTGCTGCATCAGCAGCCAGTTGGGCGCCTTGTAATAGTCGTAGCTCGTGATTGATTGCGCCGCAGCAAAATTTGGCAACAAGGAAAGTGCTATTGCGCCGAACAATTTCCACATGATGCTCACCATAGCCCCCGGCTCACGCGATCTAAGTGCAAATCCGCAATTTCGTAAAGCCTCGACCTTTCAATTTGCATTGGCGAGGGGAGCCAGTGGGACTAAGAGTGAGTTATATCCCGTGATTCATCCGCCAACAGCATTTCGCCAAAATTGCAGGTTACAGTCAGGTCGAAGCGGCGAGCAAAGAGGAACGAATGCCAGTCCTGGAGAGGAAAATCGCTGTGGCGCTCGTCGCCGCGTTCCTTTTTGCCGCCGCTTCACCAGCTGCCCATGCTGACAACACCATGGTCATGGCCATGGCCGGCAAGATGCGCGAGCAGGGAATGACAAGCTGGCGCAACGGAGATTTCCTCAGCGCCTATGGCAACTGCTTCGGTGCGCGCCAGATGCTGCTGCGCCTGAAAGGCGCCCCCGATGAAGCCGTGGCCCGCGGCGCCGGCTATGCCGAACTGTGCATGAGCCTTGCCCTCCACCAGATGAACATCAGGAGCAAGAACCATAGCCCCTGCAAGCTGCTCATCGCGGCCCAGAAGAATTTCAAACTGGCAGACGAGGTCCGCAAGGCCAAGGGGATGACCGCCGATGACGGCGGCTACCTCGCCGAGATGATCAAGGACCGGGGCTGCCGCGCCCAGGCCAAATCGCCTTGAACTCCAAATCTCCCTGAGAAATCTCGAAGTGGACTGACAGGAATTCCAGAAACCGGAGATTCCGGCCGGACCGCTTTCGCTTTAACAGACCGGCAGGAGAAGTGCCTTGCCCTGCCAATTGTCCGTCAATGTCAATGCCATCGCCTATTTGCGCAACCGCCGCGATCTGCCCTGGCCGTCGCTTGAAGGCTTGAGCGAGATTGCCCTTGAGGCCGGCGCTCACGGCATCACCGTTCATCCCCGCCCCGACGAGCGCCACATCCGCAGGACTGACGTCACGGTCCTGCGCAAGCTGTTGCGTGAGCGCTGGCCCGGCCGCGAGTTCAACATCGAAGGCTATCCTGATGAGCGCTTCCTCCACCTGGTTGAGGAGGAAAGGCCCGACCAGGTAACGCTTGTGCCCGACGATCCCGGCCAATCCACCTCAGACCACGGTTGGAATTTTTCGAAGAATGGAAAGTCCTTGAGCGGCATCGTCAACCGTCTGCACGCCTCGGGCTTCCGTGTGTCGGTTTTCATCGATCCTAACCCCGATGCGCCTGGCATGGCCAAGGCTTGCGGTGCCGACCGTGTGGAAATCTACACAGGCCCCTATGGCGGCGCACGCGATGGCCAGGCGATGGCCCGCGAATTCGAGAAAGTGGTGGCAACGGGCAGGGCCGCCACAAGTGTCGGCATCGGGCTCAACGCCGGCCATGACCTGACGCGCGAGAATCTGCCACGCCTCATCGCCGCGCTTCCCAATCTTCTCGAAGTCTCAATCGGTCACGCTATCACCGCCGATGCCCTGACTTTTGGAATGCTGGAAACAGTGCGGCTTTTCCGGGAATCTCTGGCGCCGGTGTGACGAAGTTGTGGCAAGGTAAATGCGCGGACATCGTGGCCAGATCTCCAACATGCTGTTGTGACACTTTGAATCTGGAGAATCGTTCGTTTCGCAGGCGATTCAATCTCCTCGACCGGTGTGTTAACCATAAATCCCGGGCGAGGCGCCGTTAAGGTTAATAGAATCTTAACAGCTCATTGCTCCGCATACGTCACATTTGTGCCGCATTGTCGACCATTTTCTTGATGCCAAAGGGACGGCAATCCTTTTTGTAGGCTTCGTGGAGTCATTGCGGGGCCGAGAGTGTGCGGTATGTCTCAGTCAGTACGTCGTCCCGTCTCGCAGGTTGAGGATTTCAAGGCCCGTTTCGGAGTAGTCCAGGGCCAGCGCGGTGGGGATCAGCGCCTGTCTGACTTCGCAGGCAATTCCTCTCAAGGCAGTGGTTTCAGCAGCCGCCAGATGGTGGCGGCGATTGCCCTTGCCATGCTCGCCGGCATGAGCGGGGCGGGCGTCTTCTGGTTCGCACAGGATTTTGGCGTGCAGAAGAAAATAGCCAGTGAAACCGAGGCTTCTTCGCAGCAAGCGGCAGGCGGAAAGGAAGCTGCAACAGCGCCTGCCGCTGTTGCCCAGTCTCCCGCGCCGCAGGCTTCTACACTGCCGAAAACCGATAATGCGGATTCACCCGTGCTGACGGATTCGGAGGACAGCACAAGTGAAGCACCGCCATCTCAGGCTACCGAGCCTTCCCAGCAAGCCGCAGAGACGAGCCCGGCACTTGCCGAACCGGCGCCTGTTGTAACGCCGCAACCGGCGGCGCCCGAATCAACTGCGCCGCAGCAATTGGCAAAGGCGCCGGAACCTCCTGCTGAAGCGCCCGTTGCACCAGCTCCGGCACAACAACAAGTCACAGCAATAGAGCCTCAACCCGAAGCCGCAGCGGAAAGTCAGGCCGCTCAGCAGGCAGTTCCTGAACCTCCTCCTGTTGCGCCCGCGGTTGTGGAAGCTGCGCCCGCAGTTCCGGAAACGCCGCCGGCAGCGCCTGAGGAGCAGGATATTGCCCTGGCAACGCCGGAGGCTGCCCCGCAGCCTGTGTCGGAACCATCTTCAATTCAACAGGCCGAAGTGCCCGCCATTGCTCCCGGCCAGGTCTGGAGGGACTGCGATGCCTGTCCTGATCTTGTAGCAATCGTCGTGCCCAGGCCCGTGGCGGCTGACGGTGTCGATCTCAAATTCACGGCAGGCGATGCACCTAGCCTCACGCCTTTCGCAATCGGCCGTTTTGAGGTGACCTTCGATGACTGGTCCCGCTGCGTTGCCGCCGGCGCCTGCACTGAAGTGCCCGATGCCGGCTGGGGCGGAGGCGCGCGGCCGGTGATCAATGTCTCTCACCAGATGATCGCCGAGCAATATTTGCCCTGGCTTTCAAACATCTCCGGCAGGACCTACCGGCTGCCTACTTCCCAAGAGTGGGACGTGGCGGAAGCGGGTGGCGAGGCAACGGCCAATCGCGCCACTCCCGCTCTCACGGCCCAGTTGCTCTGCCGCTCTTCAAATTATTCCGCGGCAACAGGTGGCGCGCCTTGCAACGACCCGTTCTCGCAGACGGCCCCGGCAGGCTCCTATGAAGCCAATGCCGTCGGCCTTTATGACATGCGCGGCAATGTCTGGGAGTGGGTCTCGGATTGCTGGACGCCCGGCTTCAATTACAAGACCAAACCCAGCGAGCGCGATTGCCGCAAGCGCGTAGTGCGCGGGGGGTCATGGTCGAGCCAGCCGGTGCTTTCGGCCCTTGCGCCCAAGGGCTTTGAGGATCAGACGCGCGCCTCCCGCACCATCGGCTTCCGCGTGTCGCGAAGCCTGCCGTGAGAAATCTGCAATGAGAAGTTTGTTTGTAACAGTCATTGGAGTTCCACCATGAAACTCTCTGCGATGTATGCGTTCACTTCAGCCTTTGCTGCACTGCTTTTGGTGCAACCTCTGCCGGCGGCGGCCCAGGGCATCATTCCCGGCAAGCCGCAAGTCGAAGAAGTGTCGGGAACCCGCTTCGCAAGCCTTGCTCAACTTACTCCTTCTGAACTCGCCTTGGCCCGGAAGCTTCTCATGCGTTTGGGTTATCTTGAGAAAGCAGGCGAGGACCGTCCCCTTGATGTAGCAACATTTGATGCAATGAAGAGTTTTGCTGCTACGCCGGGTGGAAGCGGCCTTGCTCCCAACAAGAACCAGCTTTTCCGCCAGCTCATTTCAGCCATCTGGGTGAAAGAGGGATGGTCCACTGGAACTGCCGAGGGCCAGGACTCAGTCGTCGGCTCGGAGGATGTGACGCAGGCCCAGACTGCATTGACGGCCCTTGGCATTGAGACAGGACCGATAGATGGCCGCTTCGGCCCGATGACAATGACCGCCGTGGCCCGCTTCCAATCCGGAAGCGGCATGAAGGTCAATGGCCTGCTCAATCGCAACGCGCTGCACAATATCACCCGGACTGCGAAATTTGCGCAGAACCAGCCGAGGAAAACGATCTACATGTTGAACTGGCCGGACTACGTTGATCCGGCCGCGCTTGACGGCTTTGAGCGCGAGACGAATGTCCGTGTTGTCCACGAGACATTCGAAGAGTCGTCTGAAACGAAAGAGCTCTTGCTGCAAGGCTCGTCAAAGTATGACGTCATGGTGCAGACAGGCCAAGGACTGCGTCAAGTGCTGGAGAAGGAAAACGCCGTAGAAGCGATTGACCGCATCAAGATTCCCAACATCCTGACAGTCGATACGGCCTCGCTTGTCTATGTCGAGCGGCTCGATCCGGACAACCTCCATTCGGTTCCCTATATGTGGGGTACGGTAGGTCTTGGCATCAACAAGGAGAAGGTCAAGGCCATCCTCCCCGATGCGCCGCTCAACAGCATGGCGCTTCTGCTTGATCCCAAATACGCCGCAGAGCTTTCGCAATGCGGACTTCGCATAATCGATGAGCCGGTCGATGTGTTCCCTGCGATCGTCAGCTATCTGGGCGGTGATTTCAACAGCGTCGGCATCAGCGACCTCGAAGCAGTGGATGAGGTACTCCAAAGAGTGAAACCCTATGTGAAGGCGGTCTCGCTTGACAGCTACATTGACGATCTGACCGACGGCAAATCCTGCGTCGCTTTCGGATATTCCGGCGACATTCTATTCTCGCGCGATCCGGCCAAGGAGAAGGGCACCGGTACTATCGTCTATAGCGTGCCAAAGGAAGGCAGTGAGATCTGGTTTGATCTTTTCGTGATCCCCGGCGCGTCGAAAAACAAGGATGAGGCCTATCAGCTCATCAATCACTTTCTCAAGCCGGAAGTGGCGGGCGCATCGACAAACTACCTGCAATATGCAAACGCGGTCTGGGCTTCCGCGCCCTATATCGACAAGAAGCTGCTTGATGATCCTGGCCTCTATCCGCCGCGCGAGACGCTCGGCAGACTATCGATCCAGCCGCCGCTTCCCGCCGATATCGAAGCAGAAATCACGCGCATCTGGGAGAGGTTCAAGAACTAAGCGGCGACAAGTTTTCGGGCATCCGTCCAACTTCGCGGGCAGTTGGCTTCCGCGATACCTGAAACTTGTCATGAAAAACTGAAATGTAACTGTCATTGGAGGACCACAATGAAAACTACTGCGTACTACGCAGGAGCGGCGAGCCTTGCTTCGGTACTGCTTCTGCAAACACTCCCCGTTGCTGCCCAAGGCATCATACCGGGTAAGCCCCAAGCCGAGGACGTGACTGGCACGAGGCTGGCAAGCCTTGCCACTCTGACCCCTGCCGAACTCAAGACTGCACAGAAACTTCTTGTGCGGCTCGGCTATCTCCAGCCCACCGGCACTGACCGGCCGCTTGATGCCGCGACACTGGCGGGTGTTGGCGACTTCCTGGCGGCATCCGGCTGGACCGCTGCTGTGCCAAACAAGCGCCAGCTCTTCCGCACGCTTTATGCTTCAGTCTGGGCCAAGGAAGGCTGGTCTCTCGGCACTGGCCAGGGCCAGGGCATGGTCGTGAATCCGGGTGACGTACTGCGCGCCCAGGAAATCCTGGAACAACTTGGTATGGAGCCGGGCCTCATTGATGGCCGCTTCGGGCCTGCCACCATGACGGCGGTGGCGCGTTACGAGTCGGATAACGGCCTGAGAGTGACGGGCCTTCTCACGCCCCCGGTTTTCGGCAACATCGTGCGCTCCGCCAAATTCCTCACTGAGCCGCCAAAGGCGACAATCCGCATTCTCTCGGCGGAAGGCGTGGTTGATCCCGCCGCCCTTGAAGGTTTCGAAAACCTGACCCGCATCCACGTGCTGCACGACACCTATGACAAATCGAACGAGACCCGGAAGCTCCTGCTGTCGGGATCGGCCGACTATGACCTCATGGTGCAGGCCGGTGCCGAAATGCGCCAGATCCTTGAGAAGCAGGGTTCGGTCACCAAGATTGATCGCGTCAAGATTCCAAACTCGAACACCCTCGACACCGCCTCGCAGGTGTACACCGAGGCCCTTGATCCGTTGAACGCCCACTCCATCCCCTATCTCTGGGGAACCGTCGGCATCGGCATCAACAAGGATCTTGTCGACAAAATTCTGCCCGACACGCCGGTCAACAGCATGGCGCTCTTGTTTGATCCCAGGAATGCGGCGGCTCTCTCGTCCTGCGGCATTGCCATCATCGATGAGCCCATCGATGTCGTACCCTCATTCGTCAGTTATGTGGGTGGTGACTTCCGCAACGTTGGCGTCACCGATCTTGAAGCCGTTGACGCTGCGCTCTCGCAGATCAAGGACTTCGTCAAAGTAGTGCCCAAGGCCGAGTTTGTTGATGGTCTCTCGAGCGGCAGATACTGTGTTGGCATCGGCTATTCCGGAGACGCCCTTATCGCCAGGGACCTTGCCAAAGCCAAGCAGACTGGAACCATCGCCTATGTGGTGCCGAAGGAAGGCAGCGAATTGTGGTTCCAGCTTCTAGTCATCCCGAAGAACGCCAAGGACCCGGAAGCGGCTCACCAGCTGATCGACTATCTCTTGAAGCCGGAGGTAGCGGCGGCGGGCACCAAGACCCTGATGTATGCCAACACGGTTCACGCCGCGGGCCCGCTCATGGAAGCGCAGCTTCTCAACGATCCGGGCCTCTATCCGCCACGCGATGTCATGGGCAGGCTCTATATCCAGCCGCCGCTTCCCGCCGACGTGGAACAGGAACTCGACCGCATCTGGGCCAAGTTTAAGGGGTGAGGTGGGCGCTCTACGCGGACGTCCGGTGGACGTCCGCCGCCCACCGGGCGCGCGGGAGTTGCGAAGCAACGGGTCCCGCGCCGGAAGAGGCGACGGAGCGTAAGCGCAGGGCCGGAAGAGCAGTGCACACTATGCGGACGTCCAGTGGACGTCCGC
>JAIBJH010000348.1 GCA_020029455.1 Hyphomicrobiales bacterium | reverse complement strand
CTGAGAATTCTCGAGGTTTGAAGCCATGAACAGGCATTCTCCTCCACCTTTTCTCTTTCATCCGCCGTGACACTTCTGCGTTCACCGCGGCGCCGGCAATTTTGACATCACTTTCAAAAAGTGATATCAAATTGCCATGTCTGCTGTCACGATCCGCAACCTCAAGGATGAAACCCACCGGGCCCTCAAAGCCCGGGCGAAGAAGGCTGGTCGCAGCACGGAGGCCGAAATCCGCGCCATCCTGGAAGCGGCGGTCAAGCCACCGAAGCAGAAAGGGCTTGGAACGCTGCTGTACGAATTTGGCCGCAAGCACGGCCCGCTTGAGTTTGAACGCGACAAGTCTCCCGCGAGAGTGGTCAAGTTCGATTGATCGTCGTCGATACCAACGTCATTTCCGAACCGACTCATGCGAGGCCGGCGCGGCAGGTTCTGGAATGGCTGGATGCCCAGGACCCTGGAACACTCTATTTCACGACAGTGGGATTGGGCGAGATATTGGCCGGGGTTGCAATATTGCCTGCTGGCAGGCGGCGCACGCTGTTGGCAAAGAGCGTTGAACGCCTGATTGCCGAGATCTTTGGCGGGCGCGTCCTGCCCTATGATGTGGATGCGGCCGAGGCTTATGCGGATGTCATGGCAAGAACCCGCGCAACCGGGCACACCTTGCTCTTTGCAGATGCCCAGATCGCAGCCATCGCAAGCACCCGACGTTGGCCTGTTGCTACACGGGACGTCATCCCCTTCAACGCGGCCGGACTGGATGTGATCAATCCATGGATAGCATGACCGGCCATGAACTCCTGACACCTGAAGAAATGTCCCGCGCCGATGCGCAGGCTGTTCTCGCAGGCGTGCCATCACTCAAACTGATGGAGAATGAAGCTGAAGGGCGATGCCGCCTCCATGGCGCGCAAGTGGAAAGGCGCTGTCGAAAGTCTTGATGATTTCGCAAAGGCAAGACCGAAACTCATTGTCGATGCGATTTTCGGTGCCGGATTGAACCAGGACTTTCCGCAAGCCATTGTTGATAATGCTCAAGCACCGGGCGCATCCATTGTGGCCGTTGATGTGCCATCAGGTCTTGACGGCTTAACCGGAAAGCCGCGTGGTGCGGCAATAAAGGCCGATCTCACGGTGACATTTTTCCGCAAGAAGCCGGGCCATGTGTTGATGCCGGGGCGTGATTTGTGCGGCGAGATCATTGTCGCCGATATTGGCATTCCCGGTTCAGTCCTCAACGAGATTGGCATCAAGCTGCATGAGAACTCCGCGCCAAACCTCCCGGCGCTCCGCTTTGACACGCACAAATACGCAAGAGGCCATGCCATCATCTGGTCGGGTCCTGAATTGCATACGGGCGCCTCACGGCTTGCTGCCATGGCCTGCGCGCGCAGCGGAGCAGGGCTCACCACCATCATTGGCGAAGAAGCCGCATTGCGCATTCATGCTCATCACCTGTCGTCCATCATGCTGCGGCCATTGCATGATGCAGAAAAGTTGTTTGCAGACAAGCGCATCGCAGCCTGGTGCATTGGTCCCGCAGCCGGCACAACGTCTGAAACTCGCGATGCCGTGCGCCATGCTTTGCAGACTGATGCAGCAGCCGTCCTGGACGCCGATGCCCTGACGGTCTTTGCCGATGATCCGGGCACATTGTTCTCAAGCATCAAATCCAATCCGGACCGCGACGTGGTTATGACGCCCCATGAAGGTGAATTTCGCCGCCTTTTCAAATCACTGGTGAAAGCAAGTGACTCAAAGATTGAACTGGCCCGCGCCGCAGCGAGAGAAAGTGGCGCCATAGTCATCCTCAAAGGCCCCGATACGGTGATTGCCCACCCCGATGGCACCGCTGCCATCAACAGCAACGCTCCGCCGAAACTCGCAACAGCCGGGTCGGGCGATGTGCTGGCGGGCATTGTCACGGGGCTCCTCGCGCAGGGAATGGATGGATTTGAAGCCGCCGCCGCCGCCGTGTGGCTTCACGGTGATGCAGCCAATCGTGTGAAGCGCCGCACCGTTATCGCCGAGGACCTCATCGAAGAGTTGGCGCGCGAGTGAAGGCACTTATCTACAACAGCCCGCTTGCCCTATTGCTTGGCACTGGCACTTTGCTTGGGCTCCTGACACCACTTGGAAAACTGGCTGCAGCGGCGGGCATTGATCCCTTCCTCTGGGCCGCGCTGATTTCGCTGGTGCCGGGCATTGCGCTCGCCATCGCCACAGCTCGTGAAAACTGGGGCAGGGCAGACCTTTACAGCTATGGCGCGATCTCCGGCCTCTTCGCCTATGTCATCCCCAATGCACTCCTGTTCACTGCAATCCCCCACATCGGCAGCGGCCTTGCTGGCCTGATGTATGCACTCTCGCCTGTCATCACGGCTGCGTTGTCATTCACATTCAATATCCGGCCACCAAGCCGTGGGCTCCTCACCGCGGTCGCCCTGGGGTTTGTGGGTGCAATCTTGATTGTGCTAGGCCGCAACGGCCTTGCCGCGCCCGAAGCGCCGCAATGGTTGTTGCTGAGCTTGCTGGTTCCTGTCTCCCTTGCCATCGGCAATGTCTATCGCACAGCGCGCTGGCCGAAGAATGCACCGCCAGCACAGATCGGTGCCGCCTCAAATCTCGTTTCGGCTATACCGCTGCTGCTCCTCAGTGCCTGGAATGGCGGCCTTCACACAGCGGCGATCCTTGAGCATTGGCAATTGTCGGTTGGCCAATGGCTCGCTTCGCTGGCGATGTTCACGTTGTTTTTCCGCCTACAATGGGTGGGCGGCCCCACCTATTTGAGCCAAATCGGCTACGTGGGCGCCGCCTTGAGCCTTGCCATTGGCACACTGATCTTGGGCGAAACCTATCCGCCGCTGGTTTGGACGGGAGCGGTGTTCATCCTGGCCGGAATTGGAAGCGTGGCGCTCGATAAATCCGCCGCCAAAGCGGCTTGATTTCGAGCTAGCCTCTGTCATCTGCCTTTGCTATAGGCCCGTCCGATCAAACCCCCGGCGGCCCGCCGCGAAAGCAGGCCGGGTCCAGGCGCGGGCGTGGTGAAATTGGCAGACACGCAGGATTTAG
>JAIBJH010000147.1 GCA_020029455.1 Hyphomicrobiales bacterium | reverse complement strand
CCGCCAGGATGACGCTGGCTGCCGATCCTTCCTCCATCCATGGCGCGGTTGCGGCCGGCATTCTCGGCTGCGGTCCCGTGATCCTTGGTACCACAGAACAATGTGCGGCGTTGCTGCTCAAATTGCATTCGGGTTCAGGTGAGGTTGCTGACGAAATCGCGAAGTTGCGCGCATCGGGCACGAAAATCCCCGGCTTCGGACATCCGGTGCATCGTGGTGGCGATCCTCGTGCAGTCCGTATTCTGGAATTGGCACGGGAGCGGAAACTCGGCGGAACTTATGTGGCGCTGGCGGAAAAAGTTGCTGATGCAATTGCACGTGCTCCCAAACCGCTGCCCATGAATGTCTCCATGGCCATTGCCGCTATATTGCTGGATATCGGCTTTCCTCCGGCCATGACCAAGGCCATTCCCATCCTGGCGCGGACAGCGAGCCTTCTTGCGCATCTTGCCGAAGAACAAGTGGCGCCCGTCGGGTTCCATATGGCGCACAAGGCCGAAGAGGCGGTGAACTATGTGCCGTCTGCAACAGATGCTCGCTCCTGATGCTTGCGCCTGAAATAGAATCGCTGCCGTGGCGCGAACAGTCTGCGATTGATGATGGGCACTATCGCAGCCAGGTGGCCCATCTCTTCGAGCGCTCGCAATTCTACAGAGACAAGCTGGGCAAGGCGGGCGTTTCGAGTGCGGCTGATGCAGGCGGGCTCGCCAGCATTGCCTCGCTGCCCTTCACGGAAAAGAGCGAACTCCGTGCGAGCTGCACGCCGGACAATCCCATCGGCACGCATCTGTGCGCCAAAAGGGAAGAAATAGTCCGAATCTATTCCACAAGCGGAACGACAGGCACGCCGAGCTATATTCCTCTCACGCAGACTGACCTTGACAATTGGATCACCGGTTCGGCGCGCAGCTATGCCGCGTCGGGCATCACGGCGGGTCAGCGCATTGTCTCCACCTATAATGCGGGGCCATTTGTTGCCGGCGCGGCGCTCGGGTCCATGGACAAGATCGGGCTATGCCACATTCCCGTCGGCACGGGAAATACGGAACGGCTGGTCAAGGCCATCGAACTTCTGAAACCTGAAGCGGCGGTTCTTACGCCGTCTTATGCGGCCTATCTCATAGAATGGGCGGCGGAGAGGAATTTCGATCTCGCGGGCTCAACTGTGAAGAGGGTGCTGGTTGCCGGAGAGCCAGGCGGGGGAGAGCCTTCCTTCCGCGAGAGACTGGAAAAAGGCTGGGGCGCCCGCGTAACCGAAGCCATGGGTATTGGCGACATCGGCATTTCACTGTGGGGCGAGTGTGAACATCAATGCGGCATGCACCTGGGTGCACGGGGATTTGTTCATGCCGAGCTCATCGACCCGGCGACAGGCGAAAGCATCGCCATGGCGGATGGTGCGTCAGGAGAACTGGTTCTCACACATCTTCAGCATCGCGCCGCGCCGCTGTTGCGCTTCAGGACACGGGACCATGTGCAGGTCTGGACCAGCCCCTGCAATTGCGGGCGGACGGCGCCCAGGGTGCGCTGCATCGGGCGGACCGATGACATGCTGATCGTGCGTGGGGTCAATGTTTTCCCTTCGGCCATCCGCGAGGTCGTCAGCCAGTTTGCGCCGGCGGTCAGCGGCAATATGCTGGTCAAGCTGAAGCAAAAGGGCGTAAAGCAGGAGCCGCCGCTGCCTCTTTTGATTGAGCTTTCCAAAGACACTGCCCCCGGCGACCAACTGGCCGAAGACATTCGGGCGCGGCTCAGGGCCGTCCTTGTTGTGCAGACAGAGATTTCATTGGTGCCCTTCGGGGTATTGCCCCGCAGCGAATACAAATCGAAACTTGTCAGTCAGTGATGGAGAGACACGTGACTCTGAAGAAAATCCAGGTACAGGCCCTGCACCACATAACGCTCACGGGAGCGGACCGGCAAACCTCCATCGACTTCTGGGAGGGCGTTCTGGGCATGCCCTTTGTGTTTGAGCAGCCGAACCTGGACAAGGCCTCGGAAAGCCACTTGTACTTCGATCCGGGAGACGGCAGGCTCATCACTATTTTCACCGATGAAGGACGCAAGGCCGACCCGCGCCGGACACCGACAGAACCCGGATGCGTGCACCACATTGCTTTTTCCGTTTCGCAGGCGATGTTTTTGCAAGCCATCGAAAGGCTGGATGTGCGCGGCATCAAGCACACGGGTGTAAGGCCCAGGGGAATCTTTAATTCCATCTATTTTACGGAACCGCTCGGTTTGCTGATCGAGCTTGCCTGCTATACCTTCGAGCCGCCGACCGGCTTCACCCATGTTGAAGTCATTCACGAGGCCCACAAGATTCGCGTGGAAGCGAAGGACTACAACATCCAGGAAATTCATATCGCGGAAGCCATTGAGCGCCTGACCACGCGCCGCAGTGGTTCCCTATCATCGGACCGCAGTCCCAAGAATCCGTTCAAATCATAAAGCAAGCCTAAGAGGGAGAAACATCATGGCTGAACTTAAACTTCATATCCTGAAACCAAGCGTCAACAACATGGCAGCGCGGGTCTTTGTGCGGGCGGCAAAGCTCAAATTTGTCGAGGACGATGCATGGGGAAAGACGAGGAGCCCAGAATATCTCAAGAAGAACCCGGCGCACATGACACCCATGATCGAGATGAAGGGGTTGCCCAACGGCGTGATCTGGGAAAGCTGCGCCATCATGCAGTATCTTTCGAACAAGCATGGGCTTACCCGCTTCTACCCGAAGGCGGCTGCCAAGCGGGCCATGATCGACAGCGCCATGTTCTATCTCATCGGCACGCTCTATCCACTGGTGGCGCGCGCCACCTATCCGGTGCTGGGCTTTGCGCAGTATGCGGGTGAAGTGGGTTCTTCAAACCTTGATGCCTCTCACAAGGCGGAAGCACAGGCGGCTGCTAAGGCTGCAATTGCCGAGCCGTTGGACGTGTTCCACAAGTTCTTCATGGGCGGTGGCAAGTTCATTGGCGGAGCTAAGCCTTCCATTGCGGACATTCGCCTCGCCGCGACCTTGGAGTTCCTCAATGTGGTCGACTACGACCTCCCGGCTTGGGCCAAGACTTACATGGCCAACATGGAAAAGGCACTGGGCAAGGCCTATGCCGAACCGGCTGCGGATGTGCGCGGTTACATCGCCCATGTGAGATCGCAGGCAAAGTAGCATTCCGCCACACCGATGATTTTGGACCGGAGGTTGCTGATCCTTCGGTCCAAACTTTATTGTCTGCTGACTAATTCTTGGGCGATATGGCGAGGCAATGAGCAAAGGCTATGCAGCGATCGCGGGGAATGGCTCCAAACGAAGTTGCGATGAAGATTCAAGGTCGATTTGTAAATATTTGAAATTCCTATTCTTTATGATTCACCGTGGCGATTGTGTCTGGTGTTGAACGGTGCGTAATGCTGCGGCAAGCTGCTTGTCCGGGACACAGACATGGCCGCCATTTTCAATGAAATGCACGACAAGGCCGAACAGGTAAGAAGCCCTTACCTACGCATTGATGAGTGGCTCGGGACGCTGAAGAAAAAAGATGTCGAGCGGGCCACGCGCGAAGCGGAGGCACGCTTCCGCAGGCAAGGCATCACCTTTGCTGTCTATGGCAACAACGAAGCCTCGGAGCGGCTGATACCTTTTGATATTGTGCCGCGCGTCTTTGCGGCCTCCGAGTGGCGCAGGCTCACGGCCGGAATCGAACAGCGCGTGAGGGCCCTCAACGCCTTTATCCACGACATCTACCACCGGCAGGAAATCCTTCGGGCTGGGCGCGTGCCGCAGGACATCATCATCAACAATGCGGCCTTCGTCCCGGAAATGGTGGGTGTCGATCCGGCGCGCGGCATCTATGCCCATGTGATCGGCATCGACATTGTGCGCATCTCGGAGAATGAGTTTTATGTTCTTGAGGACAATTGCCGCACGCCCTCCGGCGTTTCTTACATGCTGGAGGACCGCGAAACGATGATGCATCTCTTTCCGGAACTGTTCCTGCGCCAGCGGGTGGCGCCGGTTGAGAATTATCCGGCGATGCTGCGCTCAACACTGGAAAGTGTTGCGCCACCGGCTTGCAAGGGCGAGCCCACCATCGTCGTGCTGACGCCCGGCATCCACAACTCCGCCTTCTTCGAACACGCGTTCCTGGCAGATGAAATGGGAGCGGAGCTTTGCGAGGGCAGCGACCTTTTTGTGCAAGATGGCTTTCTCTACATGCGGACCACGCAGGCGCCGCAGCGGGTTGATGTGGTTTATCGCAGGATCGATGACGCTTTCCTCGATCCGCTGACGTTTAAGCCGGATTCCGGCATTGGCGTTCCCGGCATATTCGATGTCTATCGCGCGGGCCGTGTCACCATCGTCAATGCACCAGGCTCCGGCATTGCAGACGACAAGGGTGTCTATACCTATATTCCGGAGGTGATCGAGTTCTATACCGGTGAGAAGCCGTTGCTCAAGAATGTGAAGACCTGGCGTTGCAGCGAGACCAAGTCGCTGCAATATGTCCTCGAGCACCTCAGCGAACTGGTGGTCAAGGAAGTCCATGGGTCTGGCGGCTATGGCATGCTGGTTGGCCCCACATCTTCAAAGCGGGAGATCGAGGCATTCCGCGCCAAGCTGAAAGCAAGACCAGATAACTATATTGCGCAGCCGACATTGGCATTATCCGCGGTGCCGACATTCACGGCCTCTGGCATTGCGCCGCGCCATGTGGACTTGCGGCCATTCGTGCTTTCAGGTGACCGCGTTCGCATCACGCCCGGCGGTCTCACGCGCGTTGCGCTCAAGAAAGGTTCGCTCGTCGTGAACTCCAGCCAGGGCGGCGGCACGAAAGATACGTGGGTGCTGGAGGACTGATGCTCGGACGCACGGCCTCATCGCTCTTCTGGATGTCGCGCTACATGGAGCGAGCGGAAAATCTCGCCCGACTTCTGGAAGTCGGGCACCGTATTTCGCTGATGCCCGGGCGCATCGAAGGGCATCGCGATGAATGGCGTTCGACGCTGCTGAGTTCTGCCTGTGAGCAGCCCTATCTGCAGAAGCACTCTGAGGTGACGGCGGAGAAAGTCATCGACTTCATTGTATTTGACGAGGACAACCCGACTTCAATCCGCTCCGTGGTGCGCACGGCCCGCAACAACGCGAGGGCGGTGCGCACAGCTCTCACGCGCGATGTGTGGGAGAGCATCAATTCCACGTGGAATGAGCTTGTCACCATCAAGCCCCAGGACATGACCAAGGATCGCATTCCGGTTTTTCTCGACTGGGTGAAGCAGCACTCCATGTCTTTTCGCGGCGCAGTGCTTGGCACCATGCTGCGCAATGAGAACTACTATTTCAGCCAGCTTGGCAATTTCATCGAGCGCGCCGACAACACCGCGCGCATTCTTGATGTCAAGTATTTCATCCTCCTGCCAAAGCCTACCGATGTCGGCAGCGACCTTGACGCGCATCAGTGGGCGCAGATTTTGAGAAGTGTCTCGGCACACCGGGCTTATCGCTGGTTTTATCGCGATAGTGCCTACAAGCCTTGGCTGGTGGCAGAGTTCCTTATCCTGCGCGAGGAGATGCCACGCTCGCTGCTGTTCAGTTATCAGTGGATCTTCACGGCGCTCTCCGGGCTTGCGGCGCTCCATGGCAAGACCTATGCCTGTCATACGCAGGCGGGCGAAATTCTTTCGATGCTGCGGAATGGCCGCATGGAGGATATTTTCCAGTCGGGGCTGCACGAGTATCTGCAGCAATTCATCAACGCCAACAACGCGCTCTCAATGCAGATTGGGCGCACCTATAATTTCCCGTGAGCCAATGCGCCTGAGAATCCGCCATGCCACGCAATACTCCTATGATGGGCCTCCCGGCTACCTTGTGCAGCGGCTGCATCTGGAACCTGCCGAGTTCGCAAGCCAGCGCCTGCTGAGCTGGTCCATCACCGCGCCGGGCATGGAAGGTGCGCTGCGCTACGTCGATGGATACGGCAACAAGGTGCATCTACTGACTTCAGTGCCCGATACAGAGTCGGTGCAAATCATTTCCGAAGGCGAGGTGGAGACGGAGGATTCGGCCGGCATGGTTCGGGGCCTTGCCGCGCAAGTGCCCCAGGCGATTTTCCTGCGCCGAACGCCCTTGACTGCGCTGAGCGAAGAAATGGAAGTTTTCGCCAGACAATTCGATGCAGCACAGCCGGCCTTGGAGTTTGGCCACGAACTGATGCGGGCCGTGCATGAGAGGGTGGCCTATGAAACCGGCACATCCCACGCCGATACGACTGCGGCGGAAGCCTTTGCCGAAAGAAGGGGAGTCTGCCAGGATCATGCGCATATCATGGTGGCGTTGGCGCGGCGCATGCGGATTCCAGCGCGCTATGTGACTGGCTACCTCGTGACAGGTGTAGGCGTTTCGACTTCGGCGGCCCATGCCTGGGCCGAAATCGCCGTTCCGGATCTGGGGTGGGTCGGTTTTGATGCGGCCAACGGGCAAAGCCCGACCGAGGCCTATGTGCGGCTGGCGGCGGGCCATGATGCCATGGCCGTGGCGCCGGTCAGAGGGTCGCGCCGGGGTGGTTTGGCACCGGAACATCTGACAGTTGAAGTCAGCGTGGAAATCTCGCAACAGTAAGCGCGCTGAAACGGACGGATTCTCCTCGATGACCTATTGCGTCGGAATGCTGCTGGATAAGGGCCTCGTCATGGCCGCGGATACACGCACCAATGCGGGCGTCGATAATGTCGGCAAGTTCAAGAAGCTTTACACATGGGAGTATCCGGGCGACCGCATTTTTGTTCTGCTCACGG
>JAIBJH010000146.1 GCA_020029455.1 Hyphomicrobiales bacterium | reverse complement strand
GTCTATGAAACGGCTGGATAAAATGGCCTCCTTGGCGCGGCGCTGCCCCGCCTTGTTCTTGCGACATTTCACCCCTATCTCGCCCCTGTGACGAGCAAATCCCTTTTGTCCTGAGGCTTCAATTTTGAGGGGATTTGCCCTATAGGCATGGCATGGGCAGAATCGTTAATTTCCTGGCGGTCATGAGCGCCGCAGCGCTGGCGGCGTGCTCCAGTGGCACCTCGCCCGTCAGCCTTGAAAGTCGCAGCATCGCGGTGACGGAGAATGCCGTGCCGACCGCCGGTGCGGCGACCGCAGGCTCGTCGGTTGCTCATCTGTTGCCCGCTATCGGCCCAACTTATGTGACCTTGAACGTGACGGCGATTGATCGCTTCGCCGACCAGAAAAACCGCGTGAAGGCGCCTGTTACCTCCGGTTCTGGCTATGTGGTCGATGGCTCGGGCTATGTGATGACTGCGGCCCATGTGGCGGTGGAAGAAGGCAATGCCATCAGCGCCCGCGCCGCCAACGGCAAGGTCTATTCCGGTAAGGTTGTCGCCATCAATAAGGCCAATGACATGGCCATCATCAGGCTTAAGGGTTATGAGGGCCCCGCAGTGCGTCCGGCAGCGCCCGGCTGCATGAGCCGCGGCGAGTTGGTGTTCACACTGGGCAAACCCCACGACCAGGGTGATACAGCCCGAATAGGCACGCTCGAATCACGGCATTTTGGCCGCGCAGTGGCCTATGGGAAGTTTGGCTATCCCGATGCCATGGTGCTGCGCATGGGCACCCAGAAGGGTGAGTCCGGCGGCCCAGTGTTCAACGGCAATGGACAGCTTGTCGGCATGGTGGTCAGCACATTGTCGGATGCCGCAGGCCAATCCATCAATCTCGCCCATGCCATTCCGTCCACCTCGCTTGCGAATTTCCTCTGCGGTACAGCAGAATGCCCGGCGCAATGGGCCGTGCTGGCAAACCAGAGCGTAGATTCCTGCTCGGGCGCCTAAATTTCTAAGGCAGAAGTATTGTCGTCCCCGTGGTTTTGCGCGCTTCTAGATCGCGGTGCGCCTGGGCGGCGTCCTTCAGGGCATAACGCTGGTTGACCGGGATTTTCACCTTGCCCGATTTCACGATGGCCACGAGATCCTTGGCGGTTTCCTGCAGGTCCTTTGGTGTTGCGGTGAAATTGCCGAGCGTGGGCCGCGTGACATAGAGCGAGCCCTTGGCCGCCAGGGTGCGGAACTCGAAATTCTCCACAGGCCCCGAGGCATTGCCGTAACTCACAAGCAGGCCGCGCGGCTGCAGGCTGTCGAGCGAGGCCATGAGGGTTGCCTTGCCAACGCCATCGTAAGCCACGGGAACGCCCTTGCCTTTGGTGATTTCGCGCACGCGCTTGGCCACATCCTCGGTGCGCGAGTTGATGACATGGGCGCAGCCATGGGCGAGCGCAACGTCGCGCTTTGCATCATCACCGACGGTGCCGATCACTTTCGCACCCAATGCCTTGGCCCATTGCGAGAGAATGAGGCCGACGCCGCCCGCTGCTGCGTGGAGCAGAATGGTCTCGCCGCGCTTCACTTTGTAGGTGGCACGTAACAAATAGCGCGCGGTCATGCCTTTCAGCATCATGCCTGCGGCCGTTTCATAGGAGATGGACTTCGGTAGTTTCACCAAATGGCTGGCGGGGAAATTCCTGACCTCAGAATAGGAACCGATTGGCCCGGTGCCATAGGCCACGCGATCGCCGGGTTTGAAGCCTTTCACGCCGGGGCCGACGGCGATGATCTCCCCTGCTCCTTCCGAGCCGAGGCCGGAAGGCAAGGGCACGGAATAGAGGCCGGAGCGGTGGTATGTGTCGATGTAGTTGAGGCCGATGGCGCGGTGCCTGATCTGGACCTCGCCTGCCTTCGGCGAGGGCACGTCCACATCGACCCATTGCAGAACCTCTGGCCCGCCGATCTTCGAAAATCTGATTGCCTTCATCTTACCCGTTCCTTCTCCCCGTAAACGCCTTTCAGCCATGCGCCATGGTGCACCAAGAGGGCTTCAATCGAAATGCCGTTCATGGCAGACAGGCAAAACTCTGAATTTCAGTCTTTTTAACCAGCAGGTTTGCCGCATGTCGATGCCCGTCTCGTCTCTCATCTCAGGCGTTGAATTCCCGCCCATTGCGGAAGCCATGAGTTGGGTGCGGCAGGGGCCCCGGAACCGGGAACTGCTCAACCTCTGCCAGGCAGTGCCGAGCTATCCCCCGGCCCCTGCCCTACAGGAAGAATTCGCCCGGTTGGCGGCCACACCCGGCATTGGAGGATACACCAACATCTTCGGTTTGGATGCGCTCAGGGCAGCCCATGCCGCGGCAATGAGTAAGGACTACAAGGCGGCGATTTCCGCCGAACACGTGGCCATCACCACGGGCTGCAACCAGGCCTTTGCCGCAGCCGTCATGGCGGTGGCGAAGGCGGGGGAGAATGTGGTGATGCCTGCGCCCTATTATTTCAATCACCAGATGTGGCTTTCGATGCTTGGCATCGGCATCCGGGATATTCCGGCGTTCTCAATTGACGCCAACTACCCGGATGTCGAAAAAGCGCGCGCCGCCATTGACGACAAGCCCGGCTGGGATGATACGCTGATCCAGCTCTACAGTTTTTCCAAGGTCTATGCGCTGGCAGGCTACCGGCTGGGCGCCATCATCTCCGGGCCGCGCATTCTGAATGAAGTGGCGAAGATCCTCGACTGCATGACAATCTGCCCACCACACATTACCCAAGCAGGCGTGATCTTTGCGCTCGCAGAGCTCGATGGGTGGAAACAGGAAAAGCTGGAGATGATGGCAGGAAGACTAGCGGCCATTCGTGAAGTATTTGGAAAGCCGGGGCTGAAGTTTGAATTGGTCAGCAGCGGGGCCTATTTCGCTTATGTGCGGCACCCATTCCGTGGAGAAGCGTCGAAGTCTGTCGCCATGCGGCTCGCTCAAGAGCATGACGTGCTGTGCCTGCCGGGATCGATGTTCGGGCCGGGACAAGAGGACTATCTTCGCTTTGCCTTTGCCAATGTGGATGGCGCGCTTATGCAGCACCTCGTCGAGCGGCTGATGGGAGCGCAGTAGCAGACCATGAAGCAGCTCGTCTGCCACGCCACTGGAAAGACGGAGATTGCCGATGTGGCGGTGCCTGTGCTGAGTGACGGCGACATTCTGTTGAATCTGGAAGCTTGCGGAATTTGCGGCACGGATCTGATGAAGGTGTATGACGAAGGAACAGCAAAGCCCGTTCAGCTGGGCCATGAAATTGTCGGCACCATTGCGGAAGTTGGTAAGGGAATTTCCGCTTTCAAACCGGGCATGCGTGTGGCTGCGGCCCATCATGCGCCAGATTTTCAATCACACTTCTCAAGGCGCGGCAGCGAAACGCAGGATCCTCACTTCAAATCCACGAATGTGGATCCCGGCGGGTTTGCGGAACTGATCCGCGTGCCCGCTGAGCTTGTGCCGCATACGGTGCATGCGGTCCCCGATCATGTACCGCTTTTGCGCGCAACATTCATGGAACCGCTCGCCTGCTGCCTTCGGGCGCTGGAACGCGTGTCAGTGCGGAATGGAGATACGGTGCTTGTAGTGGGAGTTGGAGCCATCGGCATATTGTTCCTGCCGCTTGTCCTCAATGCCGGCGCAGCAGTGATTGCCGTGGATGTGAAGCCTGACCGCCTCGACATGGCGCGGGAATGGGATGCGCAGGAAACACTTTCGGCAGGCAAAGACGATGTAGCGGCTGTGGCGCGGAAGAGAAGTGGCGGGCGCGGCGCTGATGCCGTGATTCTGACTGCGACAAATCCAGCAACGCTTGGTTTGGCACTGGACAGTGTTCGCGATGGCGGCACGATCATTCCTTTTGGCGTGAAGCCCGAAAGCACCCTGCCTTTTGATTTCTGGCAGATTTATCGCCGCGAGATCGGCGTGGTCACGAGCTATTCCGCAACACCCGCGGGGCTTGCTCAGGCCATGAAGCTTCTGTCTGGCGCAGGATTCGAATTCGAAAAGACCATCAGTGAAATCATGCCTCTCGCCCAAGCACCACAGGCCTTCGAGAAATTGCACGCGGGCAAGGCGGCCAAGATTATTGTGAGTGCTGGCTAGGATCTTTTGTGCCCGCTTGCAGGGCAACGATGCCGGCCAGCGCGATCAAAGCCATTCCAGCGAAAGTCGACAGGCGCGGCACCTCGCCGAAGATCAGGAAGCCGAAAACCACGGCCCAGATCATTCCCGTATATTCGAAGGGGGCGACAATGGCGGCTGTGCCGATGCGATAGGCATGAACCAGAAAGACTGCACCAAAGGCGGCGATGATGCCGCAAAGCCCCATCAGGCCCATGTCGCGCCAGCTTGGCACGGCCCACTGCCGCACCAAAAAATCAAGGCTGGGATGACCCGGGGGCTGCACGTCAAAAAGCGTGACGGCGGTGGCAAAGCCCATGGCGAGCAGCCAGTAGACGACATTGCCGTAGAATGCCATTACGGTGGAAGAGACATTGGCGCCGTGCTTACGCGCCAGGATCATGGCGTAGGAATAGGTCGCGGCACTCACCAGCGAGAGAAGCGCGGCGGGCTCGAAAAGGCCGGTGCCGGGCCTCAGGATGATGAAGACGCCGGCAAGGCCCAGGGCCACCGCCGCCCAGGCTTTCCAGCCGACATGCTCGCCCAGCAATGGCCCGGACATGAGCGTGACGAACACCGGCACCATGAAATAGAGTGCTACAGCTTCTGCTAGTGGCAAGGCCGGAAAGGCCATGAAATAAGTTGTATAGGCGCAGAGCAGGATAGCGCCGCGCACAACAAGGAGCGGCCATTTCGGGGTGTTCAATTGGACTAAACCGCCGCCCCAATAGAGCATGGCAACCAAGATGGGGAAGGAAACGACGGCGCGCAGCACGATGGCGAGCGTCACGGCATGATCGCCGCTAATGAATTTTATGACCGTGTCCTGAGCCGAAAACACCAGCGCGCCCGCACAGAGCGAGACGATTCCGATCAGATTGTTGCGGCTGGAGGCGGGAAACATGAAGTTTAATTGATATGTGCCCGGAACCTCAACTGCAATGCGCGGTGCGCTCACCAGACCCACGCTGTATTCAACCGGTGCTCGACGGCCGTTCCTCTCTCTGATAGGCGTTCACCATGAGCATGCTAGAGCCAGTCCACAAAGTACTTCAGGCCACGGGCCATGACGCCATTGCCCTCGTTCCCGGCGCAAATTTTCTGCGTGTCTTTGGCAAGGATTTCCACCAGATGGAACGGCCGTTGGTGGTGGTCGTTCCCAAGTCTGGTGTTCCCGTGGCGGTCGTTCCGAATCTGGAGCTCGGTTCCTTTGCACCCATCGGATTTCCCGGAGAGGTTTTCGATTGGCGTGACGAGGATGGCTACATGGGGGCGTTCAAGGCGGCGGGTGCTGCCTTGCCGCAACTGGCGAAGGGCGCGCGGGTTGGCGTTGAGGGCCAGCGCATGCGGGTGTTTGATCTGCTGGCGCTGCAGGAGGTTCTGTCAGGCGTTACGTTTGTTGATGCCCATGCGGCGATTTCGGCGATCCGCCTGTGCAAGACGCTGGAGGAAATTGCCGCATTGCGCGAAGCCATCAAACGGTCGGAAGTGGCGCTTGAGGCTACGCTCATGCAGGTCAAGGTTGGCATGACCGAGAAGGAAGTCGAGGCCATCCTTCTCAGTGAATTGTTCCGGGCCGGATGTGATGGCCTATCGTTCGATCCCATCGTGGCGGCGGGAGACAATGCGGCAAAACCTCACGCTTCGGCGCGGGCCGACTATCACATCAAGGCCGGAGATGCGCTGCTTTTCGATTTCGGCGGGCGTTACAATCATTTCAGCGCCGACATTACGCGCACCTTCTTTGTAGGCCATGTGAGTGACCATGACCTGGCCTTCTATGACACGGTGCTGGCGGCGAATACGAAGGGCCGCGAAATTTCGCGGCCTGGCATGACAGCATCCGATGTCGATGATGAGGTGTGCAAGGTCTTGGAGCGCTCGCAGTTCGCCGCTTTCAAGCGCCACAAGACCGGGCACGGGCTGGGGCTTGATGTCCATGAGGCGCCGCAAATCATGCGTGGCAATAACCAGGTGCTGGAACCCGGCATGGTGTTCACTATCGAGCCCGGCCTCTACCGCGATGGCGAGGCCGGCGTGCGCATCGAGGATGATGTGGTGGTGACAGAGAACGGCATCGAGTCGCTGACAATGTTTCCGCGAGAATTGCGAGTCATCGGCTGAGCTATTTCTTGCTCGACCTAGCAAACTCCTTCGCAATCTGAGCAGCGATGCGGGCATTGTACAGGACGAGCTGTAAATTGGCGGTGAGGGAACGGCCTTCAGTGATCTCGGTGATGCGCTTCAAGAGGAAAGGCGTCACGTCCTTGCCGTGAATGCCCTTGGCGTTCGCTTCGGCAATAGCGCGTTCGATATAAGGTGCAATCTGTACTGCGGGAATTTCATGCTCTGCTGGAATGGGATTGGCAATGACCATGCCGCCGGAAAGGCCCATGGCCCATTTGGCTCTCATCATGGCGGCCACCTCCTTGGCGGTGTCGGCGCGCAGCGTCAGGCGATGGCCGCTCTGGCGCGAGAAGAAGGCCGGAAACTCGTCGGTGCCGAAACCGACAACCGGCACGCCCTGGGTTTCCAGGACTTCCAGCGTGAGCGCCAGATCAAGAATGGATTTTGCGCCAGCGGTGACCACGGCAACATTGCTTTTTGAGAATTCAATCAGGTCTGCCGAAACATCGAAGGTCTTCTCCGCGCCGCGATGCACGCCGCCAATGCCGCCTGTGGCAAAGACGTGAATGCCCGCCATTGCGGCGATGCGCATGGTGGAGGCAACTGTCGTTGCACCATTCAGCTTCTTGGCGACCACAAGCGGTAAGTCACGGGTGGAGACTTTGAGGATGCCGGGCCCTTCCTTGGCAAAACGCTCTAGTTCCTTGTCGGTGAGGCCGGCGCGCAATGCGCCATCAATCACGGCAATCGTTGCGGGCACCGCGCCTTCGCTGCGGATTACCTTCTCCACTTTGCGCGCCATTTCAAGATTCTGCGGAAATGGCATACCGTGAGCGATGATGGTCGACTCCAGCGCCACCACCGGTTTCTTCTTCGCCAGCGCGGATTTCACTTCAGGCGTGAGTTTCACTTTCATCATCTACTCCAGGAATGAGCGCTCGCTGGCAATGATGCGGCCCGCCAGCTTCTGCCCTTCAGCTACTGCATCCGCGAGGGATTTACCTTGGAGCAATCCATACACAAGCCCCGCCACCGCGCCATCCCCTGCCCCGGTTACGTCCACAACTGGACCTGCAGGCATCGCTGCGATGTGAGAGATTTCTCCCCCATCAGAGCAGAAAGCACCTTCGGGACCTGCGTGGATGATAGCATTGCGCAATCCTTTGCCATGGAGAAAGGCGATTGCTTTCTCAATCTCGCGGGTTCCCACAAGTGCTTCAATCTGGTCAAAGTTCGGTGTGGCATAGGCAACTGGTCCGGCTTCCAGCAGTTTGAAAAGCTTTGTGGATTTTGGAACAGATACGGGCTCGACAAGCAATTTGTGGCGCGCAATTTCTGCGATGGTGGAGAGTGTCGCCAAAGGCACATTGCAATCGGCAACGACGAGGCGTGCCGACTTGAGAATCTCCGCGTTCGCCTGGATGAGTTCTGGCGTGAGTTGATCGACAGCTTTCATATCATTCATGGCGGTGATGAGTTCACCATTGCGATCGAGGATGGCGATATAAGAGCCTGTTGAAACTTCAACGCGCTGCACGCGGCTCACGTCGACACCAGCCGCCCGCGTTGTTTCGAGAACGCTTTCGCCCATGGCATCGTGGCCCACAACCGAAATGAGAGAAACACTGGCGCCTAACCGTGCCAGGTTGTGGGCGATGTTACGCGCGACGCCGCCTGCCGAAGTGATCACAGTTCCGGGATTGGACGTGCCAAGCTTGTTGGCTTCCGTAGACTTCGCCTTGATGTCGAAGTTGCAGCCGCCGATGACGACCACGTCAATCATGATCAGAAGTCAGTGGGCACGCCACCTTCGCGCAGGCGGCGGTTGACGAATTCATCGAGCGCCTCCTTGTGGGCCGGATCAAACTTGGGCGCTTGGTATTCATTGAGAGCCTGCTTGTAAAGCTGGTTGGCGCGCTTCAAGGCATCGGGCGAGCCCGCGGCGGACCATTGCTGGTAGTTGCGCCAGTCGGAGATCATGGGGGCGTAGAAAGCGTCGGTGAAACGGGCGAGCGTGTGGGCTGTGCCAAAGAAATGGCCACCGGGGCCGACATCCCTGATCGCCTCAACTGCGAGACTTTCCTCAGTGATTTCAATGGGTTTCAGGAATTCCTTGACCATCTGTATGAGGTCGCAGTCGAGCACGAATTTTTCGAACGAGGCAACGAGCCCGCCCTCCATCCAGCCCGCGCCATGCATGATGTAGTTGCCGCCGCCCATGGTGAGGCCCCAGAGCGAGAAGACACTTTCATAGGCCGCCTGCGCATCAACTGTGTTGGCGGCGTTGGTGTTGGAGGTGCGGAAGGGGATGTTATAGCGGCGCGCCAGCTGTCCGCCGATCAGTGTCGTCTTCATGTATTCGGGCGTGCCGAAGGCGGGCGCGCCAGATTTCATGTCCACATTTGAAGTGAAGCCGCCGTAGATGACAGGCGCGCCGGGCTTAACAAGCTGGCAATAAGCAATGCCTGCCAGCGCTTCGGCATTCTGTTCCACGAGGGCGCCGGCAAGCGTGATAGGCGCCATGGCGCCCGCCAGCGTGAAGGGTGTGACGCAGATCACCTGATTGCGCTTGGAAAGCTCCGTCATGCCGATCAGCATGTTGCCGTCGAGTTTCAATGGCGAGTTGGTGTTCACGACGCTCATCAGCGTTGGTTCGCGTTCGAACTGTTCCTGTGAAATGCCGCGCGCGAGGCGGGCAATTTCCAGTGCGTCCATAACGCGCTCAATGCCGAGGGAATAGGCCACGAAGGGCTTATCCGTCAGTTCGCAGACGTCGCGCAGCACCTCGAGATGGCGCACCGATGCGTGAACGTCGATAGGCTCCACCGGATAACCCGAGCAGAAATCAATAGCGTTGAAGTGCTCTGCAAGCTTGATGAACTTACGGAAGTCTTCGCGGTTGCCGGTGCGGCGGCCACCTTCCATGTCATGGCAGTTGGGTGGGCTGCCCACAGTGCCGAATTCGATGTTAGCACCGCCCACTTGCAGATTGCGTTCAGGGTTGCGGGCGTGAACCGTGAACGATGAAGGCGCATGGGCAATCAAGTCTTCAATCATCGCGGGATCGAAGTGGACGCGCTCACCGACGATCTTCGCACCCGCTTTCTTCAGCAAGTCGCGGGCTTCCGGCAGCATGAAGTCCATG
>JAIBJH010000347.1 GCA_020029455.1 Hyphomicrobiales bacterium | reverse complement strand
CCATGACGGCGCCGCAAATTCGCCAGCGACGCAATATTCGTTGCCTCCCATATTGCGGCCAAATGTCCGCAGACGGAGGAATCCCATGAACACCTATCGCCTGGGCTTCTCAGCCCTTCTCTTATCATCGACATTCTGCGTGCCTGTTTGGGCGGCGGAATTCACTCCACAATCGAAAATCGATGCCGTGACGGTCTATCTGCAAGGTGCCGATGTGGTGCGCAGCACCACGGTCGATCTACCTGCCGGCGAGCATCAGGTGATCCTGAAGGATTTGCCTGCCAATATCGATCCACAATCGATCCGCGTTGAAGGCTCGGGCGGGGACGGCAAGAGTTTTGCCATTGCTTCGGTTGACTCGCGCAACTTGTTCATCGGCTCTGCCGATCTCGATCAGCGGCGCAAGGCGTTGGAAAAGCAAATCCAGACGCTGCAGGACGAGCGCATGGCGCTCGATACGGTGATCGGCGATGCCAATCACCAGCGCGCATTCCTGATGGGCCTTGCCGACAAGCAGTTGACGCCGCAGACCACGACCGAGACGCTGAAAGGCATCGATGTCACTCAGCTTGCGGGCCTCATTGATCTGGTGGGGCAGCGGCTTGCCGGACTGGCGAAGGATATTCAGCAGGCGCAGCTCAAGCAGCGCGAGATTGACGAGAAGGTGAGCGATCTTCACAACCAGCTGGCTCAGCTTGCACCGGGCAATGAATACCGCACGGAAGTGGTGGTCAATGTTGAAGCGGATGCGGCAATCTCGGGCCAGCTCAAGGTGAGCTACCGGGTGAATGAGGCGTCGTGGTCGCCTTACTATGATGCCAAGCTTGCCATCGGCACAAAGGGCAAGGCGTCCACGCTGGAGCTGGTCCGCCGTGCCGAGGTGCTGCAGTCCACCAGCGAAAGCTGGGACAATGTGGCGCTGATACTTTCTACTGCACGGCCCTCTGGTTCCACCGCAGCGCCGGACATCCAGGAAGAGGAAATCCGTGCCCTGCTGGAGCGGCAAAGAGCGCTGGGTGCGCTCAATGAACCCGCAGCTTCCGCGCCCAAGCCGGCTGAGCTTGCCATGGATGCAATGCAGGAGGGAGCGGGCGCGGAGCTTGATGACAAGCGGCGCAAGGATGAAGAGTTCAGGGCCATGCAGAAGCAGGCCGTCGTCCAGATGGCGGGTTTCCAGGCCAATTATGTGATCGGCACGCGCGTTTCCATCGACAACACGGGCCAATCCAAGAAGGTAAGGATCGGCAGCGCCAGCCATGAGGCAAAGCTCCAGGCTATCACTGTGCCGCGGCTTGACCCCAATGCGTATCTCACGGCGAGCTTCGAGATCACGGGGCACACCCTTCGCCAGCGTGAATGATATCGAGATTGAAGACATTCCCGGCATGACAGAACCCACCGAGCGCAATGTGGAGAAGAAGCGGGGCGTCATGTCCTGGGCCTTTACGCTCGAGCCCAAGGCCGAGAATGTGCTGAAGACCGGCTACAAGATCACCTGGCCGGAAGGCATGCAAGTGGGATTGGTGGATTAAACTGCAAGTACAGATTTGGCCACACCCGTCCTCTGGGAGTGGGGTGTGGCCATATTATTGGAATCAGGGGATTTCTAAATAAAAGCCTATCTCTTGAAAATAGTCCTTGACACCGCGCGGTGAAAAGGGTACTTCTCGCTACATTCCAGCAGTGGGTCACCGCTCCTGAAGCATCCCTCCAACAATAGTCTTGAGACGATCACGAAGACGACGTTGGGGAAGCTGACGATGACCAAGCTGGGTTCCATCTCGCGCGATGCGGAACGCATCGCTTGGATGGAATGACGGAATGGGAGTGAAGACCGGTTGCGGGAAGTTCAGCTGCTTGCCCTCGCTTGGTTCGAATGACGGAGGACAAAACTCGTCATTCCATCCGAGCGAAGCGAGAGATGGAACCCAGCTTGGCGCATCGGGCGTGCAGGGTGGCCCCGGCCTCTCGCCCTGGCGAAGCTGAAGCTTCGCTTCGGCGTAGCCAAGTCGCCAGGGTGACGTTGCCTGCGAGGCGGTCATGCGCCAGAGCGCCGGATGGTCAACGGCGTCATTTGGACAGGATCGGAAGAAATCCCGACCTGGCAAATTAGTTGACTTTGTCAACTAATTTGCCAAAACTCCCAGCATGGACCAGCTTACCACTGTTGACACCGTCCGGCAGTTCAACCGGTTTTATACAAACCGGATCGGCCTTCTCGATGACAAGGCGCTTTTCCTGGGCCTCTCGCTTGCCGAGGCGCGCGTTCTCTTCGAGATCGCTCACTCGAGCAACGCCACAGCAAAAGTGATCAGCGGCCAGCTCAATCTTGATGCGGGTTACTTGAGCCGCATCCTGCGCAATTTTGAAAAGAGGAAGCTGATTGCCCGAAGCCCTGATCCTGCCGATCGCAGGCGCGTCACCCTGAAGCTTTTGGTGGCTGGAAAGGAACTCTTTGCACGGCTCAACGCGCAATCGGCACAGTCCGTAGAGAACCTCATCGAACCCCTTTCTACCCATGAAAGGGAAGCACTCGCGCAATCCATGCGACGCGTTACCGGCTTGCTCTCAGCGAAGGACGCACGGAACAAAATCATCATCCGCAATGAGCGGATCGGAGACATTGGCAAGGTCACCGCACTGCAAGGCGAACTTTACGCCCGGGAATTTGGCTGGGACGCCACCTACGAGGCGCTGGTGGCTAAAATCCTCTCAGACTATGCCATGCGCCAGAACAGCGAACGCGAAAGGGGCTGGATCGCCGAGCGTGACGGCGACATTGTGGGCAGTGTCTATCTCATGGAGGAAGACAAGGAGACGGCGCGGTTGCGGCTGCTCTATGTCGATGAGACGGCACGCGGGGCCGGCCTCGGGAGAAAACTTGTCCGGCTTTGCACGGAGTTTGCTCGCGACAAGGGATACAAACGCATCGTGCTGTGGACGCAGAGCATTCTTTCGCCGGCCCGTTCAATTTATGCGAGCGAAGGCTACAAGCTTGTGAAGACTGAAAGGCACAGAAGTTTTGGCCAGGATCTTGAAGGCGAGACCTGGCAACTCGACATCACCGGATCGCCGGCTGCAGAATGAACTTGCCGAGCGGATGGTGCTGAAGATGTCGAGATTGTTGACTATCACTGATGGAGTTTGCCATGGGCAAGATGATCGCGCCTGTTTTCCCCGGTGAAATGCTGGAGGAGGAATTCCTGAAGCCGCTTCGCCTTAGCAAATACAGGTTGGCCAAGAGCATCGGTGTGCCTGCGCAGCGCATTGGCGATATTGTGGCTGGCAAGCGGAGCATCACAGCGGATACCGACCTGCGCCTGTGCCGCTTCTCTGGACTTTCCGAGGGCTGGTGGCTTCGGCTTCAGGCAAATTATGACACGGTTATCGCTTGCCGGAAATTGGGCAAGGCGCTTGAGAAAATCGTGCCCCTGAAAGAAGTGGCGTGACAATGGAGAAAGCGCCAGACCCCAGAAAGCTGCGCGGCGGGAACGCCGAACCCTCATGCGCAAGGGCCAGCGGATGGATCAACGTTCAAC
>JAIBJH010000145.1 GCA_020029455.1 Hyphomicrobiales bacterium | reverse complement strand
GGTGTCGGTTACTACTTCAATCTCGCCGCGCTCAAGCCGGGAGAGACTGTCATCGATTTTGGCAGTGGCTCGGGCATGGACAGCTTCATCGCGGCTCTCAAAGTGGGGCCTAGCGGAAAAGTCTATGGTGTCGACATGACTGACGAACAGCTTGCCAAGGCGCGGCGCCTGCAATCGGTGGGCCGTTGGCCCCTGGCGGAGTTCGTCAAGGGATATATCGAAGATATCCCGCTCGGCAGCGCCATCGCCGATGTTGTCATCAGCAATGGCGTCATCAATCTCGCAACCGACAAGGGCAAGGTGTTTCGTGAGGCAGCAAGGCTCCTCAAGCGGGGCGGCAGGGTTGCTCTGTCAGACATTGTCACCGACATCGACCTGCCACAGACGATCGTCTGCAATTCGACGCTATGGGCGGCCTGCATCGGCGGTGCAGCCCAGCGCGACAACTACCGCAGCGCCATGGAGGACGCGGGGCTGGAAGTGACGGAGATTGTCGAAAACCCGGAATACCAGTTCATCTCGGACAATGCCAAAGGTGCCAGCCGTAAATATGGCGTGAAGAGTGTTTCGGTATTGGCGGTGAAGTCGTAGCGGAAAAGTTGCTGCTCAAAACAGCATGGCTGTAACGGGAATCTCAATCCGCGCCGCTGGCAAACGCTTTTTCTTCAGCGGCGTGGCGATGGGAGCCGCTGTCGGCCAGTGAATGATCTCGAACCTTCCGTCATGGTGTTCGACAAGAGCGGTGCAACTTTCGACCCAGTCACCGTCGTTGAGGTAGTGGACGCCTTCGATCTGCCGGTCATCGGCGGTGTGAATGTGGCCGCAAATAACGCCGGCGCAATGCTGCAATCGCGCTTCGCGCACCACGGCCTCTTCATATCTTGAAACGAACTCCACCGCCTTCTTCACCCGGTTCTTGAGATAGGCGGAAAGCGACCAGTAGGGCATGCGCAGAGTGCGTCGGATGCGGTTGAGCACCACATTGATCGACATTGAAAATTCATAGGCGGAATCTCCCAGCTTTGCGAGCCACGGCGCAAAGCACACAACGCCATCCAACTTATCGCCATGCAGCACGAGATAGCGTTGTCCCTTGGCCGAGATGTGGATGGCCTCTTCGGTAACGGCAATGCTGCCGAGACGCAGGCCCACGAAATCGCGAAAATTTTCGTCGTGGTTGCCGGGAATATAAATGAGCCGTGTGCCCTTGCGCGCTTTGCGCAAGAGCTTCTGGATGACGTCATTGTGGTCCTGCGACCAGTACCAGTTCTTCTGCAGGGCCCAACTGTCGATGAGATCGCCGACAATGTAGAGGTACTCGGAGTCCGTCGCCTGCAGGAAATGGAGGAATGCGGAAGTCTGAGCCCGTTGCGTGCCGAGATGAAGATCGGAGACAAAGATGGCGCGATACCGGCTGGGCAAATCTGGTCGTGTCAGCATGAAACCTCGGTCAGTCGGCTCGCTCCTTCCTTGATTTGCATGACTGTTGAATGACGGCCTGCGTCAGCCTCCGCAACAAGACTGTCACAGAACGGGACTAGCAGCGGTTTCTGAAACGCAGCGCAAGGATTGTGATGTCGACACTATCGTTACCGGAAACAGGATGGAGCCAGACGGGCAGGCTCCTGCGCAGTGCCGTGCGGCGAAACAGCATCGCCAGCATCGAAGGCGTCCTGGAATGGCTCTTCGAGGCAGGCTTCAGGGGCCTCGTCTATCCACAGATCTGGGAAGACCCCGTTGTTGATCTGGAGGCCATGGAGATTGAGCCTCACCATCATATTGTGACCATCGCCTCCGGCGGCTGCAATGTCATGAGCTATCTCACGGCAAATCCGGCGGGGATTACCGCCGTGGATTTGAGTCCGGCCCATGTGGCGCTACTGCGCCTCAAGATCGCCGCCGCCCGCCATCTCCCCACATGGGAGGATTTCTATCTCTTCTTCGGCAAGGCCAATGCTGCTGCCAATATTCGAAGCTACCACGAATATCTGAAGACGCATCTCGACCGCGAGACGCGAGCCTATTGGGAACGCCGCAGCTTGTTTGGCCGGCGGCTTTCGGCCTTCAAGACTGGCCTCTACCGCAAGGGCCTGTTGGGTCGGTTCATTGCTGCTGGACACGGCTTTGCAAGGATTTCTGGCCGCAGATTGGAAGGCTTGCTGTCGTGCCAGTCTCTTGCCGAGCAGCGCACCTACTTTGAACGTCACATCGCGCCGCTCTTTGACAACAGGTTCCTGCGATACCTGACCTCCTACCGGGCGTCGCTGTTTGGCTTGGGGATTCCGCCCGCACAATATGAAGCGCTGTGCGGCGGCAGGCCCATGTACGACGTCTTGCTCGAGCGCCTGCGGGTGCTCGCCTGTGACTTTCCGGTGGAGAGAAACTATTTCGCCTGGCAGGCCTTCGGCCGCCGCTATGCCGCAGGCGAGACAGGGCAGGTTCCACCTTATCTCGAGCGGCGCAACTTTTCAGTAGTGCGCGAGCGCGCCAGTCGCATCGACGTGAAGCAGTCTTCTATCACTGACGTGCTGGCAGGCATGCAGCCGCGCAGCATTGACCGCTTCGTCCTTCTTGATGCCCAGGACTGGATGACAGATGAGCAGCTGGTCAAGCTCTGGACCGCCATTGATGCGGCGGCCGCGCCCGGCGCCCGCGTCATCTTCAGGACCGCGGGCGAGGCGACCATCCTGCCTGGCCGCGTTCCGGCTGATATCCTGGCTCGCTGGAGCTATCACGAAGACAAATCCCGCGAACTCTGCGCCCGTGACCGTTCCTCAATCTATGGCGGATTCCACCTCTATGAATGTATGGACTGAATACGCCGCCGATACAGCCGAAGAGGGCCGGCAGTCCATGGACCGGATGTACCGGCTGCAGCGCCATATCTATGACGTAACGCGGAAGTACTATCTGCTGGGCCGCGATCAATTGCTCCGCGACCTCAATTGCCTACCCGGCGGATCGATCCTCGAAATTGGCTGCGGCACGGCGCGCAACCTCGCAATAGCAGGAAAACTCTACCCCAACGCGCGGCTTTTTGGCTGTGACATCTCGGACGAAATGCTGAAGAGCGCGGGAAAAAACATTTTCGCCTCTGGCCTCGAAAGACGCACCCGCCTGGCGCAGGCCGACGCGGTGACCTTCAATCCCTTGTCCTCCTTCGGCGAGGACAGCTTTGACCGCATCTATTTCTCTTACACGTTGTCGATGATCCCCTCTTGGACACAGGCACTTGCACATGCTGCATCGCTCCTGCGCCCGGGCGGGGAATTGCATGTGGTGGATTTTGGTTCATGCGATGGACTTCCGCGGCTGGCGAAAACAACACTTGACCATTGGCTGACAAGATTCGGCGTGACGCGCCGCGAAAATCTCGCAAGCGTGGGCCGCGACATTGCTGTTGAAGAAGTCCTTCTGCTTTCCTTTTGGCACAGCCATCGGGGCTATGCCGCGCATCTCACCTTGTTCAATTCCGCCGAGAAAACCGTCACACAACTGTCATAAAAATCAGCTTGATTTTGCTGTTTGCGTGAACTTGACTCCGCCCTCGCCGTGAGTGGGAGCGCAAATCCATGAGTGAACAGATCGCCGGAGAGTCTGAGGCCAATATTGCGAAGACGGATGGCCCAATGCCTAAGCCGCCCAAGCTTTCGAAAGCCGCGGACAAAGCCAAGCCCGGCAAGAAAAAAGCGCCAAAGACATCTTTCGCCGGACGAATCGATGAAGTGGCTGTTGGCGAAGGTGATGCCACTTCCTTTGTGCTGAAAGACAAGCGCGGCAAGCGTCATCAGTTCGCCTTGGCCGAAGCTTCCGTTCCACGGCTGCTTCTCCTGGCAAATGCCTTGACGAGCAAGTGCAAGTGCCACGTTGAAACTTCAGGCGGTGATCGGCCGACGGTCCGCGCCATTTCCCTTCACGCCAAGAAATAGAGCTGTCTCCAACCCCAAACGCATCGGATCTATCGATAGGACACCGCATGACGTGTCATGTGGACAGTATCCCGCTGCTGTGGAATAGTCGCCATTTTCAGTGAGAAGGTGCGGGGGAGTCATGAAGTCGCGCGCTGCAGTGGCCTTTGAGGCGAAGAAACCGCTGGAAATCGTTGAGGTTGACCTCGAAGGACCAAAGGCTGGCGAAGTTCTCGTTGAAGTCAAGGCCACGGGCATCTGCCACACCGATGAGTTCACACTATCCGGAGCTGATCCGGAAGGCCTCTTTCCTGCCATTCTGGGCCATGAAGGCGCGGGCATGGTTGTGGATGTCAGCCCCGGCGTGAAATCGCTCAAGAAGGGCGATCATGTCATCCCGCTTTACACACCGGAATGCCGCGAATGCCCGTCCTGCCTGTCGCGCAAAACCAATCTTTGCACGGCGATCCGCGCAACACAGGGCCAAGGCGTCATGCCGGACGGCACCTCGCGCTTCTCGTACCTGGGCAAGAAGATCCACCACTACATGGGCTGCTCCACCTTTTCCAACTATACGGTGCTGCCGGAGATCGCGGTCGCCAAGGTGAATGAAAAGGCTCCCTTCGACAAGATTTGTTACATCGGCTGCGGTGTCACCACGGGCATCGGAGCCGTCATCAACACCGCGAAGGTCGAAGCCGGCGCAACGGCCGTGGTCTTCGGCCTGGGCGGCATCGGACTTAACGTCATCCAGGGCCTCAAGCTTGCGGGTGCCGACATGATCATCGGTGTTGACGTCAACAACGGAAAGAAGGAATGGGGCGAGCGTTTTGGCATGACCCATTTTGTCAACCCCTCCGATATTCAGGGCGACCTCGTCCCCCACCTCGTCAACATGACAAAGCGCGGTGCCGACCAGATCGGCGGGGCCGACTATACATTCGATTGCACCGGCAATGTGAAAGTGATGCGCATGGCCTTGGAAGCTGCCCATCGCGGCTGGGGCCAATCCATCGTCATCGGCGTTGCGGGCGCGGGCCAGGAAATCTCAACGCGTCCGTTCCAGCTTGTCACAGGCCGCGTCTGGAAAGGAACAGCCTTCGGTGGCGCGCGTGGCCGCACCGATGTGCCCAAGATCGTAGACTGGTACATGGACGGCAAGATTCAGATAGACCCGATGATCACCCACACCATGCCGCTTGAAGACATCAACAAGGCCTTTGAATTGATGCATGCAGGAAAGTCGATCCGCAGCGTCGTTGTTTTCTGAAGAACTGTTCAACGGTTCAGCAAAAGGGAGAAAGAAACACATGGCAAAAAAGTCTGCAAAAAAAGCAAAGAAACCCGCAAAGAAAAAACCCACGAAAGCCAAGGCACTGGCCATCGCCCTTCATCCGGCAATTGACCGTGGCTTTGCCAAATCAGCAAAGAAGGGCTTTGCTGGCGGCAAGCTCACCTGCAACTGCGCCACTGATCCCGTGGTGGTGGAGATTTCATCACAGTCAGCGCACAATCATGCCTGTGGCTGCACCAAGTGCTGGAAACCTGAGGGCGCCGTCTTCTCCGTGGTGGCTGTTGCACCCACTGACAAGGTCAAGGTTTTGGCCAATGAGCACAAACTCCGGATCGTCGATGACAACGCGCTCATCCTCCGCCATGCTTGCACGGGCTGCGGCGCTCATATGTATGGTCCTGTGAGACGTGAGGGCCACCCGTTCCAGGGCCTGAGCTTCATCCACACCGAATTGTCGAAAGACAAAGGCTGGTCGCCCCCGGGCTTTGCGGCCTTTGTTTCTTCGGTCATCGAGAGTGGCGTTCCGCCGTCCAAAATGCCCGCCATCCGCAAGCGTCTGAAACAGCTTGGGTTGGAACCCTATGACTGCCTCAATCCTGGCTTGATGGACTATCTTGCCATCGGTGCTGCCAAAAAATCCGGCGCCTATCGCGAGAGCTAACCGCGTCTACATGGTGGAACGGCGGCTGGAGCAATTGCGCTTCGAGCCGCCGTTTCTATCGGCATGGCCTGTTTTGAAGCTATCTAGACTGTAACAAGCATCGCGGGTCTTCACCGAAGCACATGTTTGCCCTGATGAATGCCGCACGCGCATTGATCAATCTTCCACAACTACAAGACAAATCAAGTTGTCCTTGCTGCTGGCCCTCGACACTCATGCGCGGGCGAAGGTGGCGCGTAAGCCATTTCCAAGCAGTAACGGAGAAACTTAAGATTATGTCAGCATTTGCCGCCTACAATTCATGATCCATTCGAGCTGAAGGGACAATGCTCATGAATGATGCCTTGTCAGTTGCTAAGAACAGACTTGCAGCCGTCTCATCAGTGCCTGCGCTTCAGCAGAGCGTGAAACGGCATTGCGAAAATTTGGAAACATTGGCGGGGACTCTCCGCAGCCTCGGCATGGATAATCAGGAAATAGACCGCAATGTGCTCTCTGTGTTCGAAGAATACGAGCGCGAACTGCTCCATACGCTCGGCCAGATGATGAAAGGCGCGGAACAATGAGCGGCACCATCAGTGAGCAGGAAAAGCTTCGTCTGCGTGATCTCAACGCCTATGCCATTCTCGACACGCCTCCCGAAGAATCATTCGACCGCATCACACGTCTGGCAAAAATGACTCTTCAGACGCCAATGGCCGTGGTTTCGCTTGTTGCTGCCGACCGGCAATGGTTCAAATCAAGAATTGGCGTCAGCGCCTGCGAGACAGCGCGTGATATTTCATTTTGCACCCACACGATCCAACTCAACGAACCGATGATCATCCGCGATGCACATGCAGATCCGCGATTTGCAAAAAGCCCGCTGGTCCTCGGTGAACCGTTCATCCGCTTCTATATTGGATCGCCGCTGAATACGCCGGCCGGCCATAATATTGGTGCGCTCTGTGCGATGGATACGGTCCCGCGCGACCCGACTGCTGAACAGGTGAAATTGTTGCAGGATCT
>JAIBJH010000018.1 GCA_020029455.1 Hyphomicrobiales bacterium | reverse complement strand
AGGATCACCACGTCGCGGCCATGCTCCACCAGGCGCTTGGCCTTCTCGATCACCATTTCGGCAACCTGCACGTGACGCGAGGCTGGCTCATCGAATGTCGAGCTCACAACCTCACCCTTCACCGACCGCTGCATATCTGTCACTTCTTCCGGGCGCTCGTCGATCAGGAGAACGATGAGGTAGCACTCGGGATGATTGCTGGTGATGGAATGCGCGATGTTCTGCAAAATGACCGTTTTACCGGTGCGCGGCGGGGCCACGATGAGGCCGCGTTGGCCCTTGCCGAGCGGCGCCACGATGTCGATGACACGGGCAGACATATCCTTCCGCGTCGGGTCACTGGTTTCCATTTCCAGCCGCTCATCGGGATAGAGCGGTGTCAGGTTGTCGAAATGGACCTTGTGCTTGACCTTTTCCGGGTTCTCGAAATTGATCGTGTTGACCTTGACGAGGGCGAAATAGCGCTCGCCGTCCTTGGGGCTCCTGATCTGGCCTTCGATGGTATCGCCGGTGCGCAACGCGAATTTGCGGATCTGGCTCGGGCTCACGTAAATGTCGTCGGGGCCAGCGAGGTAATTTGCTTCCGCCGAACGGATAAAGCCGAAACCGTCTTGCAATACTTCAATTACGCCTTCGCCCATAATCTCCGTGCCACGGGCAGCAAGGTTCTTGAGGATGGCGAAAAGTAGTTCCTGCTTGCGCAGCGCGCTGGCATTTTCAACCTGCAGCTCTTCGGCTTGAACAACAAGCTCCGCTGCGGTTTTGCGCTTCAGTTCGGAGAGTTTAATCTCCTTGATCTCGGATGTTTCGGTCATGTGAATTCTTTATGATGGTCCGGTGCTAGGCACGAATGCTGCGATGTTCCGGAACAAGGGGAGGGGCCGTCCACGAATGGGACCTGATTTCCCTAACAGAGATCGGCGGATTTGCAAAGCCGAAAGTGAGCAGCGCACCGTCTATCGCTAAAACGGCTTCACGATCACCATCACCACCACCACAATCATCAGCGCCGTTGGCACCTCATTCAGCAACCTGAAATACCGCGCCGGATACTGCCTCCATCCGTCAGCAAACTGCCGCCGATGCCATCCGAGCAGTCCGTGAACGGCCAGCAGCCCCAGAACAGCTGCAAGTTTGAGAATGAACCACGCATCGCTCCAGCCATACCCGGCCTGCCAGGCCAGCCATACGCCGCTTACCAGCGCCACAAGACTGGCAGGGTCCATAATCGCTCGCATCAGCCGGCGCTCCATCCCCTTGAATCGTCCGTCCTCAGCGCTGCCGACGGTGGTCTCGCAATGATAAACCATGAGCCGCGGCAAATAGAGCAGCCCCGCCATCCAAGAGATGACGGCAAGCACATGCAGGGCCTTGATCCACTCAAACACCGTCGTGTTCCCTGATCAGCCTGACGAGCTCGGTCACGCGCTCAGGCGCAACGCTCGGAAGAATCCCATGACCCAAATTGAAGATATGCCGCCCCTTTGGCGCATCCTCCAACACAGCCTGGACCGCCCCGCAGAATTCCTTCTCTCCTGACAGCAACTTTTCCGGCTCCAGATTGCCTTGCACGGCAACGCCCTCTCCAAGCTGTACCGACAACTCACTGAGGCTCACACCCTGTTCCACGCCCATCGCATTTGGCGCGCAATAACGCGCCGCATCAGCATGGCCACGCCCAAGTCCTCTAGCAAAGAGGATCACCGGCACATCATGATGCCGTGCCCGCACGCCATCAATGATTTTCCGTGAAGGTGCGAGAACAACAGCCTCTCGCAGCACTGCCGGAACATCACCTGCCCAGCTATCAAAGATCTGCAAGGCCTCGGCCCCAGCCTCCACCTGCCGGCACAGATACTCCACCGAGACCTCGATAACTTTCTCCATGAGGTCGCCAAACCAAACCTCACCACGCGCGGCAACGGCCAAAGCCCGCTTTCGGTCCGAGCTGCCACCTTCGATCATATAGCTCGCAACAGTCCAAGCACCGCCGCAGAATCCGATCAACCCCACCCGCCAGTCGAGTTGCTGCCGAACCAGTGACACAGTCTCATAGACCTTGCCGAGACTGGTCGCCGCATTAGCTGCATCAAGCCTCTTCACGCCGCTACTGTCATTGACAGTCTCAAGTTTCGGTCCCTCGTTCTCGACAAAATCGAGCATAAGCCCCATGGCCTGGGGCACCACGAGAATGTCGGAAAACAGAATTGCCGCATCGAGATCAAAACGCCGCAAGGGCTGAAGCGTTACCTCCGCTGCCAAACTGGGCGAGTAGCACAGGTCAAGAAACGAACCAGCCTTCCTCCTCACCTCCCGGTACTCAGGCAGATACCGTCCAGCCTGTCTCATAAGCCACACCGGCCGCCTCGATGGCGACTTGCCTTGCAGAACATCGAGAAGTGGCTTCATGAAGAAAAGAGAATCCTATTTGATGATGATGTTGGGGTGTGGATAACGTGGAAAATGTGAGGCAGCACTAGCAGCAAAGACCCCTCGAGAAAATCACTTTGATATTACTCAAGAATTATAGCTATCAGACTCCCCGTGCCAGCCTGAGATAATTCAGTTTCAATGGATAGTTTGGCTGCCCCGTTACCGCTTAGCCGTCCCGGCAAGGCATCTTCTGAATCATCTTGTACTTTGCCCACAGCCTATCCACAGCCTTCTCAACGTAGTTTTCCAAAGTTCCCGCGGAGGGTTAGGACTAACCCATGATCATTCTGGCATCGGAAAGTCCGGCACGCATACGTCTTCTGAAAGCAGCAGGCCTCTTCTTCGAGAGCCGGGCCCATCGTGCCGTGGAACGGCATTGCGATGGATTGGAAGCTCCCTATGATGTTGCGCAGCGGCTTTCCACCGAAAAGGCTCTGTCGATCACTGAGGTGGAGCCTGGAGATCTTATTATCGGATCGGACCAAGTACTGGAATGCGATCGCAAGCTTTTCTCCAAGGCACGAAACATCGAAGAATTGAAGCTTCAGCTTCAGGAACTTCGTGGGAGGGCCCACGCCTTGCACGCAAGCTTCGCCTGTGTTCAAGAAGGCAAAGTCATCTTCTTACATGTCTCGACCGCCACTTTGAAAATGCGCCAGTTCAGCGATATGTTTCTCGAAGACTACCTCGCCCGGAATGGCGGTGACGTTCTCTCCTGCGTTGGCGGCTACAAGATCGAGGGGGCAGGCATCCAGCTGTTCGACAAGATTGATGGCGACAGCTTCACCATTCAGGGCATTCCACTTCTGCCGCTTCTTGAATTCCTACGCTCCCGAAAGTTGCTTCCCGCATGAAGAAAGCTTGCGTCATAGGCTGGCCCATTTCCCACTCAAGGTCACCATTGATCCACAATTATTGGCTCCAGCGCTACGGCATCGCCGGTAGTTACGAGCGGATCGCCGTTGCCCCTGCAGACCTTGAAAAATTCTTTGCGCGCATCCGGAACGGAGAATTTGTTGGCTGTAACATAACCCTGCCGCACAAGGAAACTACACTCGTCCATCTTGATCGAGTGGAGGATGAGGCGCGAATTTCAGGATCGGTAAACACCATTTACTGGGAAGGCACGAACCTTGTCGGAACCTCAACCGACGGCACGGGCTTCGCCGATAATGTCACAGCCACCGTGAAAGGCTTTGCCTGGGCGGGACAGAAAGTACTTGTCCTTGGTGCCGGTGGATCGGCCCGCGCTGTTATGGCAGGTCTCTTGCGGCGTAAAGTCGAAGGAGTGACAGTGTGGAACCGCACAGCGCAACGCGCCGAGGCACTGTCGCAACAGTTTGGTGAAAAAGTGAGTGCGGTAGCCGGGGATGCGCTTATTGATGCGGCGCGCATTGCCGATGTGATCGTCAACACCACATCCGCAGGCTTTTCCGGAACGCCTCAACTGGATTTTCCCTTCAAAGAGATTTCACAAAAGAAGATTGTCTCGGACATTGTCTATGTCCCGCTGGTCACGCCAATTCTGCAACAAGCAAAAGCTTACGGTCACACAATTGTGCCGGGCCTTGGCATGCTGCTGTATCAGGCCGTGCTGGGATTTGAGAAATGGTTCGGCCGTCGCCCGGAGGTGACGCAGGAACTGCATGATCTGGTGGCGCGCGATATCGAAGAAGGGCAAACCCTGTGAAAATCATCGGCCTCACCGGCTCAATCGCCATGGGCAAGAGCGAAGTAGCTCGCATTCTCAAGGAGCATGGTGTGCCGGTACTCGAATCCGATGCGGTGGTCCATGGCATCTACGCCGACGGCAGCGGGGCTGAGGTCTTACGCAACGAATTCGCCGCCGCAGTGAAAGGCAATATTGTCCAGCGCGACGTGCTTTCAAACATGGTGTTGGGCGCACCTCAAAAACTCCGGCGCCTCGAGGCGATAATCCACCCGCTGGTCAAGGCACGCCAAGCGGCGTTCATTTCCGAGCAACGAAAAAAAGCTGCAGGCACCGTGGTTCTCGACATTCCCTTGCTGTTCGAGACGGAAAATCCTTCTACCTTCGATGCTGTGATTGTCGTGTCCGCACCGGAAGAGAGGCAGCGCCAATGGGGCCTTACCCGCAAGGGTATGACAGAAGAAAAACTCCGCCACATTCTGGCGCGCCAGATGCCGGATAGCGAAAAGCGCAAGCGCGCGAGCCACGTCATTGAAAATAACGGAAGCCTGGTGGAACTTGAAAAGAAGACGCTGAATGTGCTCAATCAGATCATGGTGGAGAAGAAGGAAATCTGATGCGGCAGATCGTTCTCGATACAGAAACAACCGGGCTGTCGCCCCTCGAAGGTCACCGCATTGTCGAGATCGGCGCCATTGAACTCATCAACCATGTGCCAAGCGCACGTACTTTCCATGTCTACCTCAATCCCGAGCGCGATATGCCGAAGGAGGCTGAGGCGGTTCATGGCATCACGGCGGCATTCCTGAAGGGAAAGCCCTTGTTCAGGGACGTGGTCACTGACTTCCTGGAGTTCCTGCAGGATGCGCCGCTGGTGATCCACAATGCTTCCTTCGACATGGCCTTCATCAATCATGAACTGGGCCGCGCCGGACAGAACGCATTGGACATGGCGCGCGTCACCGATACCTTGCAACTGGCGCGCCAGAAACACCCCATGGCGCCCAACAGCCTTGATGCCTTGTGCAAGCGCTACGGCATCGATCTCTCAAGGCGCAGCAAGCATGGCGCGCTTCTCGATTCAGAACTGCTGGCCGAGGTCTATCTTGAGCTGATCGGCGGCCGGCAGACAGCTCTCGGCCTCACGCAGCAACAGCGGCCAAATGCCAGGATGGAAACCTCCTGGAACGCATCGGTGGTGCGGCGGGAAAGAGAGCGGCCGTTGCCTTCGCGGCTCTCAGAGGAAGAGCGCCTCGCCCATGACAGGCTGGTGGAGAACCTGGGGCCTAAGGCCTTATGGCGTGAAAGTTAGGCCTGCGCCGGCTGCTGCTGTGCGCGCAGGCGTTTCTGATACATGGCCAGAAAATCTATGGGATCGAGCATCAGCGGCGGAAAGCCGCCGTTGCGCGTGGCATCGGCCATGATTTGCCGTGCAAAGGGAAACAGGATTTTGGGGCATTCGATGAGAGCCGCCGCCTGTAGCAGGTTCGGGGGAAAATTCTCCAACCTGAAAATGCCGGCATAGACCAGTTCCGCAGCAAAGATGATCTTTCCACCACCGCTCGCCTTGGCATCGAGGTGAAGTTCCACTTCGAAGTCGTTAGGCGCCATATTCCTGGCGTTAACGTTGACCGCGATATTAATGTCAGGCTGCTGTTGCTGCGGCGCCAGGGATTGCGGCGCATTGGGGTTTTCAAAGCTGAAATCCTTGAGATATTGCCCGAGGATCTTGAGAGAAGGCTGCTGGCCTGGCGCCGAAGCCGGTGCTTGCAGGACCTCTGCAGAGGCCGCCGTTGCAGCGGTACCGTTGGCGGGTGCCTGCGCCGCATCGGGTTTCTTGGCAGCCTTGGCCGCGGGTTTGCTCGATTTTGCCATCTTTGCCTCTCATTCGCCCGTGAAATTCGCCCGTGAAAGATCGGCGGGCCGGTCGAACCGGCAAGCCGTCCTTCCCCGCCAGCAGGAGGGATCACTGGCGCCCGGCTAACATGAAGTTAATCTGACTTCAACGTCCGAACTTGTAATGGACCTAAATGAGCTGGACGCGAACTAGCGCTTTGATCGCGGCAGCCTGATGCCTATATTGCCAAGAGACGTTTCATACGCCAATCACGCGCCCACGCCATGAATCTCGGAATTGACACTTTCACACTCGTTTTGCTGATTGCCGCAGCCATTGTTTTCTGGCTGCTGCGTTCCGTTCTTGGCCGGCGCTCCGGATTTGAAAAGCCTGCCCCGGATTTCACCACGCCGGTGCCGGAAGCGCCTGCGCGCAAATCCGCCCAGCTTGATGGCGAGAGCACACCGGCACTCGCGAACGAACCAGTCTGGAAAGGCCATGTTGCTGAGAACACGCCTGCAGCCAAGGGCCTTGAGGCCATAGCCAAAACCTCGCGCAGCTTTGATGTGCAGTCATTTCTGGCTGGCGCGAAGGCGGCCTATGAGCTGATCCTCGAAGCTTTCGCTAAGGGTGACAAGCAGGCCCTCAAGCCTTTGCTGTCGCGTGACGTTTTTGCCGGATTTGCGGATGTCATCGATCAGCGCGGCGGAAGGGGCGAAAGCGTTGAGTTCCAGTTCGTCGGCCTGAAATCGGCCGCCATCACCTCCGCGGGCCTTGAGGCAAACCGGGCAATGATTGGTGTGAAATTCGTGAGCGAAGTGATCAGCGCCACCCGCGATGGCGCGGGTAAGATCATCGAAGGCCATGACAAATCCGTCCGGGAACTGACCGATGAGTGGGTGTTTGAAAAAGATGTGAGAGCCCGCGATCCCAATTGGAGACTGGTCAGCACCGACGGCAATGACATCTGAGCATCCTGCTCCTGCTGCTGGGAATTCCGCTCGGAGGAGAAAGACGAGCCCGTGAGCAAGGATATCAGGCTTCAGGACCACGCCCTGTGGGACGAGTTGCGCCGGACGGTGAAGCCCCTGGGTGCAAAACCGGCGCGAATCCGCAATGCGCTTGGCTCTCATCGTGCTTCACCGAAAAATGCAGGCCTTGCCGTGGCGGCGGCCCATCTGAATCCCCCCGCCTTGCGACGCGGGGCAGGCGTCGCCCCTTCTGTCATACCGCCCTTGCAGGCCCTCGACCGGCGCACCGCACAGAAACTCGGCAGGGGGCAGATCGAGCCCGATGCCCGCATCGACCTGCATGGCGATTCCCTTGAAACCGCCCGCATGAAGCTCGCCCATTTCATTGCAAGGCACCGCCAGGACGGAGCGAAACTTGTGCTTGTCATCACTGGCAAGGGCGCCTCACCCTATGCCCGCCACACCTTGCATGGCTTCGGTCATTTTCACGCCCCCGAACGCGAAGGCAGGCTACGCCGCGAGGTGCCGCGCTGGCTGGCCGAGGATGTGTTCCGCCTGCATGTCGTAGGTTTCCAGCCTTCCCATCCCCGCCACGGCGGCGGCGGTGCCTTCTATGTCCGCCTGCGCAAGCGCGCTGATGGACAACAGTGACACCATTCGGTGCCAAGCTGCGCGAACTCCGCCAGGCCCGCGGCATCAAGCTCAAGGACCTAGCTGAAGGCCTTGGCGTATCGAGCGCCTATCTTTCCGCCCTCGAGCACGGAAAACGCGGCCGCCCTTCCTGGCATCTGGTGCAAGGGGTGCTCGCCTATTTCAATTTGATCTGGGATGAAGCGGAGGAAATCGTCCGCCTGGCCCGCATATCTCACCCTCGCGTGACGATTGACACTTCCGGTCTTTCACCCATTGCCACGGAACTCGCCAATAAGCTGGCCGATCACGTGGCGCGCCTCGAGCAGGAAGAAATCAAGACGATCCTTGCAATCCTAGCCCGGCTGGAGAAGCGCAAGAACCGGGACTGAAACAAGTAGTGCAACACAATTGTTGGATGATGAATTATCCACTCTTCTCGCAACCTTTCAGGAGTACGTGTTGGTCTTTAACGACGCGATTTTTTAGAAGAGCAACATTGATCCATTTCTAGGATAGCGCCAAAGTGTTGATGCACGAGCGGGCAGATGCATATCCCAAAGTGGAAAGATTCAGCCAGATGGCGCAATGAGAAAGGCTTCATAGCCATCGCCGCGATTGCTTTTGCTGGTCTTGTCATGGCGATGTCGATCGAGTTTGCCACGATTGTTCGCCTCAACAACCTGCGCGCCGCCAAAGCCATCCATGGATTTCGGGCCCAACAGATCGCCGATGGCATGGCGCGGCTTGCCGCCTGGAGGCTCGCCAACGGCCAAACTCTGCCAATGAATGGCGAACCCGTTCCGTGCCGGTGGCGCAAGTCGGCTGTGGTTGAAATGAAAATCCAGGATCTCGGCGGCCTGATTGATCTCAACCTCGCGCCCGAACCATTGTTGCGGGACGCATTCGTTGCTGCCGGTGAACCGGAAAGCCGCGCCTCAAGCATCGCACAGAATATCATTGATTATCGGGACCCCGATAAGCGGAGAGCGTCTGGCGGAGCGGAAGCACCCGCCGTCAGCGGGTTGCCCGTGAAAAATGCGCCCTTCGAAACAGTGGAAGAATTGGACTCTGCGACCGGACTTGATGACAAAACCTATCGCACTGCCAAGGCGGTTTTCACGCCATTCTCCTATCAGGACCGCATCGACGCCGAAACAGCACCCGCCACCTTGCGAAAGCTTATGGGTGAACAATCATCAGGGTCGTTCACGGGAAAGCTCGCGGCCTATGCCGGTGTTTCCCAGAAGCGCACATTTCTGCTCACCGTGAGGGCGCAACTGAAGGGTGGCCAGCGCTTTGAACGGATCGCAACAGTCAATGTTCTGCGGCAGCCAGATAGGCCCTTCGTCTTCCTCACATGGAACGAGGGCCCGAATGAGAGTGACGCCATATCAGACGCCCCTTCCATGCCCCCTTGCTTCACTGAATAATCCGCACCAGCTCACCGCCCGGCGTTGCCTCCACGCGGCGCACGCGCGGCGCTTGGATGTCAAGTTCCTCGCGGAATTCCCTGGTGATGCGGCGCGCTTCCTGCATGTCCCTGATCACCCGCGGCCTGATGAAGATGATGAGCTCGGTCCTCGCCACACCATTGGTCTTGTGGCGGAAGGCATTCTTGATGATGGGCACATCGCCCAGCACCGGCACCTTGGATTGCCCCGTCGTTTCCCGCTCCTGGATGAGGCCGCCCAGCGCCATGGCATCGCCATCAGTCAAGACGACTGATGTAGTGATCTTCCTCTGGCGGATGGTGGGCGAGTCGATGCCTGATGTCGTCGTCTTGACGACAGTGCTCACCTCCTGTTCAATGTCGAGGATGACGCGGCCACTGTCATTGACGCGCGGCGTCACGCGCAGGATCACGCCGGTGTCCTTCATCTCCACGCTGTTGACGATGGGTGCATCGGTCGTCGTGGTGCCGCGGGCTTGTTGCGTCACCACCGGGACCTGATCACCCACTTGCAGCGTTGCGGATTTGTTGTCGAGGACGATGAGGGAGGGCGATGAGAGAACCCGCACGTCGGTGACGCTGGAGAGCGCGTTCAGGGTGAAGGATATGTCGTTGGCCTTCAGGAAATAGGAAAAGCCGGGGAAAGTGGAAGCCACGGCCCCCGTTGCCAGATCGGAGAAGGTGCCATGATTTTGGCTCTCGCCGATTAGCCACCTGACGCCGAACTTGAGTTCGTCGTCCAGGGAGACCTCGGCGATGACGGCTTCAAGCAGCACTTGATTGGGCTGGGAGTCGATTTCCTCCAGGACTCGCAGGATGCGCTCATACTCGGCGGTAGTGGCAAAGATCAGCAGGGAGTTGTTGGCGTCATCAGCTACCACGCGGACGGCCGAGCCAGAGTCGCCCATTTCAGGTTGGGCCAGTTCGGCGTCCAACTGTTCGGGTTGCACTTCATTAGACCCGAGCCCGCTCTCAGGTGTTTCCGGACCGGATATGGGCTGGGTGGCTGCCTCGGCTTCAACGACCTGCGTCTCATACTTCGGAGCGACGAGCCGTCCATTGGAAGCAGCGGTGCTTGCTGCGCCCTGTTCCGACCGCAAGACCGATTGCAGCACCTTGGAAAGTTCTGAAGCCGTACGGTTCTGGACCCTGTAAACGTGAAGGCCCTGCTCGTTGCCCTCCGCCAGCACATCGAGTTTCTTGATCCAGCCGGAAGCTTCCCGCAAATATTTTGAGCGTGACGAGATTACCAGCACCGATTTCAGCCGCTTGTTGGGCACAAAGCGCAGCATGCCGCGCAACGGACCCCTTTTGGTGTCATAGATTTGGTTCAGATCGCTGACGATGGCCGCAGGCTCCGTTGACTTCACAGGCACAAGGGCAACGCTCATGCCTTTCATCCAGTCGACGTCAAAGACGGCAATGGTTTCGCGGATGGCGGCGATTTCGGCATCGGTGCCATTGAGGATCAAGGCATTGCGCGTGCGGTCCGTCTTCAGGATCATGCCCGGCGGCAGCAGCGGTTCGATGACTTCAGTGATTTCGCTGGCAGAAACATATTTGAGGATAACGAGCCGCGACCGCTGGCCAGGTCCACCGCTGTTCTCACTCGCTGTATCAATCTTCATGGACCCCTTGGAGGCTTCCGCGAGAGGAACGATGCGATAGGAGTTGCCACTTCCAACCAAGCCTGCCCCCACATCGCGAAGCGCCCCCTCGAAGAGCATCACAAGCTGCCGCTCCGACACGGCCTGCGAGGTCTGGATTGTCATCGTGCCCTGAACCCGCGAGTCGATGGAATAGTTGAGGCCGAGAACATCGGAGAGGACGGCTTTGGCCGCCACGGCAATGGGCACATCCAGGAGATTGAGCTTGAGATCGCCAAAATCCGTTGATCCGTCATTTGCAGCGGCAAATTCCTCGGCGGAAGTTGCCGTCAGATTGTCGGAGCCTTGTGCATAGAGAGGCTTGAGTGTCGGTTTCTGCGCATCCTCGCCGAGATACTCCTGCAGTCTTGCTTGCTTGCTTTCTCCCGCCGGGGCCGAGGCCAGCTTTCCGTCGAGGAGACGGGAGCTTTCGAGCGTGTTTCCGCACGCGGTAACAGCCAGCGCCAGCACCAGAAGGGCGAAAGCCCTTACCCGCAGAAATATGCCCACGTCATCCCGCCTCTACCAAAGGATGTAAAGCTATTACCAAGGGTTATTGCCCGCCACAGCCGGGCTCACCTTATCCACATATTGTTTGAGGTGGACCTCTTCAGAGCCATTCAGGAGGACGATTTCATTGTCATTGATCGCCGCCACTTCCCAGCCATCTATCCTTGAACCTGTGCTGTGCCATTTGGGGGTGGGGTCAGCCGCCGTCACAATAAGGGCCTCGCGGTAACCGCCATCCACCATGATGCCCTTCAAAAGAATGGTCGATGGATCAACGGCTGGAACAGGAGGTGGTTCTGGCGGGGCTGGAGCTGCCACAACTTGCTCGGTGACATTGTTAGGGCTGACGGGCGGAGGTGGGGGAACAAAAGGCCGGCGGGATGACAAGAACAGCGGGCGGCGGAAAAACTCGCCATTGGCTTCGGCTGCCTCGTCAACCGCAACCGTATTCAACTCCAGGTCAAAAATAGACTCACTCTTGGGAGGTAGCCATGTCTCAGGTTCGGCATTCTCAATGCGCGCAATTTCCGCCGGCACGTGGACCTTGCCCCAATAGGCAGCACTACAGGCGGCCGACAGAAAGAGCAGGGTCAGAGATTTGTAAAGGTAGCTTCTCACGGCAGCAGTTCCTCGCTCGAAGCGGGTGGCAAGGCGGACCAGATGTCGGCGGACGCAGTGAGAAGCGGTTCCGTTGCAGATTGCATACCGGGTTGATCGCCCGATTGAACCTGCAATGCCTTCAGGAAGAGCCAGGGCTCAGCGTATTCTGCTGCCGAAATGAATGTCATGAGGGCCGTCGACGGGCCTACCATCTCCATGTGGATCTTGATCCCCTCAAGCTCGTCTTCGCCCGGCTGTTTTGGAATTTCCGCGGCCGATTGGACTTGCAATCCGCTCTTCGTCGCAAGGTCGCGCAGTTTTGACTGCAGGTCCGCGACCTGCAACGAACGAGTCTGTGGTGCGATAAACAAATTGGCATGATTGCCAAGCGTGTTAGCCGGCTCGGCTAAGCTGCCATAGGCGACAACAGATTGCAGTTTACTGGTGCGCGCCACCAAGTCTGCGAAACCATCAATATCCTCTTGTACCGAATTGACGGCGAAACTCAGGGCAACCGGCAGCGGAAGAACCAAGGCCAAGAGCACGAGGACCTTGCGTGCCTTGTCCAACGGAGCTGAGAAGACGGCCATCACTTTCTTAGCCCTTCCACAGCCATGCTGATGGAAAAACGTTGTTTGCCTGATGCTGGCAGGCTGTAGACGGGAGTTGTGAAGATGACGTCGGTAAACGATGGCGATTCATCCAATGTCCGGATCAGGGCTTCCGCATTCATCGCCTCACCATCGACCTGAATCTTATTTCCACGCAGGGACAAAGTCTGCACCCAGGCAGTATCCGGCAGAAGCCTGGCAAGCTCGGAGACTGATTGGCTGACACTGGGCGCTGTTCTTTTCAGCTGCACAAGTTTTGCGATTCTTTTTTCGACGTTTCCTTGCGCATCAAATCGCTGGCGAATATCTTTGGCCTTGCTTTCCAGGACTGTGGCGGCGGCTTCTGCATCACTTGCTCTTCTGGCAACATTGCTATTGGCGGTGAACAATGACCCTCCGGTGACGAGAATAAAAAGCGCCAGGGCCCCAGCCGCTAATGACTTCCATAGTCTCTCCTGTGGATTGCCGAAAACAGTACCGTCCTTACACAGAAGCATCGGCGACAGGCGATTGTCCGTTCCCCGATAACCGAAGGCGTTTATGGAATGGCCGATGTTCTCGGCCATCCTCCCAATACTTTCCGTAACCGTCTTCTTGACGAGAACCTGATGCGCGCGCGTGGTCCCTGGTGCTTCTGCCTCCGTCCACCAAAAGCGCTGCATCTCCGTAAGCTTGAATGGCGTCATCCGCTCGGCTTCCATCCTGAGAATCCGCTCTGACTCCCATATGGCGGCAGGTGGAATCTGCATTGCGTGAACAAATGCCGATGCTTCAGTGAAGGTGACAAGAAGTCTTGAAGAATCGTCCGCGGCTTGGAGCGCTTCCGCCACACCGGCAAAGTCTCGCGCAGAGTTTCCGGGACTAGACCGGGCGGTCAATGTTGCGCGCTGGCCATCGATGCAGAGTTCAGCATCGACATGCTGCAAGACCCGCTTGCGAAGGTCACGCGGCGGAAAGAGGGAGAGCGCATCTCCAATCTGCCTGGAGATTGCGGCCCAAGCTGATGACAAGAGTGGCACGAAGAGAAGGCTACCCGCCAGCGCGCTGCACCGTAAGGCGGAACAGACGCATCGTCGCCGGCTTTTCCACAGCTTTCGCTCTTTGCGATTTGAAGCGTGATTTGCCGAAGCCTATCGTGAGTTCGGAAGGTCTGGAATCGTGCAACCCCCTGCAATCGAAGCTGGTTTTCTGGACTATTTGCGCAATGTGGGTGCGCTGGACGAGGCCGCCCATGGCCGGGCCGTGGCGGCCCTCATGTCAACGCCCCACGCCGCGGATACAGTGCTCCTGGAATTGGGACTCATTGGTGAAGAGCAACTCACCGAACATGCCGGCAGCTATCTGAATATGGATGTCGTTGCCAATCCTGCTCCGGATGAAGTGGCGGCTACCGCAGCGAGCCATGCGGAGTTTCTGGCGCGGAACAGGCTCATCATTGCGGAGGAAGACGATGCTACGGTGACCATTGTTACCGCCAGGCCCTTCGACCTCAACAGCATTCGAGCGCTCGCCTATGCCGTGGACAAGCATCCGGTTGTAAAATGTGCCAGCCGCGGCAAGATCGAAGCTCTGTTTCAGCATGGATCCGAGCCGGATTCCGTTGATGGAAGTACGGATGCGTCTTCTTCTCTATTGATCGGAGATGACGTGGAACGCCTGCGCGATGCAGCCCGCGATGCCCCGACAGTCAGGCTTCTCAACAGGATCGTCATTGCTGCAATCGATCAGCGGGCCTCCGACATTCACCTCGAGCCCATGGAAGACCGTTTGCGCGTGAGATATCGCGTCGACGGACATCTGCAGCCGGTTGAGACGCTTCCAAAGCAAGTGGAAGCAGGCTTGGTGTCACGGGTCAAAATCCTATCGCGGCTCGATATCGCCGAAAAACGCCTTCCCCAGGATGGCCGCATGAGACTTCCCATCCGGGGACAGGATGTAGATTTCCGCGTTGCAACTGCGCCGGTGGTCCATGGCGAAAACATCGTGCTTCGCATTCTCGATCGCAGTCAGGTTCCCCTTGATTTGCAGGCCTTGGGTTTTCGGAACCATGATCGTGAAGCGATTATCAGGCTCATGAATTCGCCCCATGGCCTTGTGCTGGTGACCGGGCCCACGGGCAGCGGGAAATCAACGACACTTTACTCCATGCTCGCCGCATCGGATTCGAAGGAAAGAAAAATCTTTTCCATCGAGGATCCGGTGGAGCGGCGGGTTGACGGCGTGAGCCAAATCCAGGTTCAGCCCCAAATTGGCCTGGACTTCGGGCCGGTGCTGCGTTCGGTGCTGCGTCAGGATCCCGATGTGATCATGGTGGGCGAGATGCGCGACAAGGAGACCATTCAAACCGCGGTGCGTGCTGCATTGACCGGCCATCTTGTTTTGTCGACACTCCATACCAACTCCGCGGCCTCTGCCATTACCCGTCTGGTCGATATGGGCATAGACAGGTATCTCATCTCCTCCTGTTTCAAGGCTGTCCTTTCTCAGCGGCTCGTCCGCAAGCTTTGCACCACCTGCCACGGGAAAAACTCCAAGACGGCACAAGGCTGCAGCGTCTGTTCCGGCACGGGCTATCTGGGGCGCACCGTGGCCTATGAGTTTCTGCATGTGAACGAGGACATCCGGCGCGCCATCCTTAAGGGAGACAGCGAAACGGCAATTGAGAATGAGGCCGTGAGAGGCGGCATGGTGCGCTTTTCCGATTTTGCTGGGATGCTTGTTGAGAGCGGCATCACAAGCCTCGATGAAGTGGCCCGGGTCTCGGCCGCGCCATGACCGCTCACCAGTATAGCTACAAAGCCTATGACAGGAACGGCCGAACAGCGAAAGGCATGGTTGCGGCTGTCACCGAACAGGAGGCCTTGGCGAAACTCAAGGAAACGGGCCTTCTTCCGGTCTCTCTGTCAGCGGGCGAGAGGCCGGGCATTTTTGAATCGGCCTTAAGTCTTCGACGGAATTCCAATTTCACCATCGCGCAAAAAATTGACTATGTAAGTTACCTCCACTCGCTCCTGCGAGCCGGCCTTCCGTTGGACAGAAGCCATCTCCTGATAGCCGAAGGCGGCGGCAATAGGTTCATTGCCACACAGAGCCGCAAGATCGCGGATGAACTAGCCAGTGGCAGATCTCTCTCCCAAAGCTGGGAGAGTTTGGGACAGTGCTTCTCGCCTATGGAGGTGGGCATGATCGCCTCCGCAGAGAGGACCGGAAACCTCCTCGTTGTCTTGGATCAGCTCCGCCTTATTCTCAAGCAGCGCAAGGACCTCAAGGACAAGGTCATCTCGGCGTCAGTCTATCCCATCTTTCTTGTACTCATGTCGATTGCGGCCCTTGCTGTCATCGCAACCGTTCTTGTTCCTGCACTTGTACCGCTGTTTGAGGGTGGCGCGGCCCAATTGCCGTTCCTGATCCGCGCCGTGCTCTTCAGCAAACAGCTATTCAATGAATAACTGCCTCTTATTCTTCTCATTCTGGTGTTGATGATCATTGGTTTTCGGTTCATGTCGCACGACCAAGGGGTCTCCAGGCTTCGCGCGCGCTACTTGCTCAAGATTCCGACGGTCCGAATGCTCAATTCCGCACAAGTCGCAAAGCAACTGAATATCGCGCTTGAAAGCGGTCTTACCCTACAAAGCGGCTTGCGCCTCGTGGCCCAATCTTTCGAGAATATAATCGCCAGAGATGAGCTGGTTGCGGCAGGTGATGCGATAGCCAATGGCACGAGTCTTTCAAAATCCTTGGCGGTCTCCTCCTTGTTCGACCGGCCAGCAGTCGAGATGGTGAAGCTCGCTGAAGCCAGCGGTTCCCTTGCAGGCGCCTTTGCCCATATTGCCGAACACGATGAGAGCAAGGCGCGGGGGCAGATCGAGAAGCTCATGACGCTCATGACCCCAGTGCTGACCCTTGCCATGGGACTTCTGATCGGCAGCCTCATCGTCAGTGTGATGCAGTCGGTGTTGAGCATCAACGACCTGGCGTTCCAATGACCAGATCAAGCCCTGGCTTCAGCCTCACCGAAATGGTGGTGGTGCTTGCTCTTTTCTCACTGCTCACTGTTGTGGCCCTGCCTTATGTGGGAGCGAGAAGACATCAGGACGGAGCCGATGACGTGGCAACGAAACTCGCCGTCTTCATGAAGCAGGCCAAGCTCGACGCCAGCCGCATCTTCCGGCCCACCTCAGTCAAGATTGTTCTCAAAGGAACAAGGCAGGTGAAGGTGAGTCCGGGAGACACTGTGATCCAGCTTCCCGATACAGTCACTATCCGGGCAACGACTGCACGCTTGGGCACCAGCCCAGATGAAGCCGTCTTTATGTTTTTGCCAAATGGAGAATCAACCGGAGGCACTGTGAGTGTAACGTCGGGCGATGACACAAGGATCATCTTGGTCGAGTGGCTCACAGGACGTGTGACCATGGAACCGGGGAGCGCCGGAAACTAGAAATGTCGCAGGAACGTCAAACAGGAAACGATGATGGCTTCGCGCTGACCGAAGTCCTTGTCGCCTTTGCCATTCTGTCCCTCAGCGTCATCCTCGGGCTCAGGGCCTTCGGATCCGGCGTGTTGCAGGTTGCGCATGTTGAGGAAGAATTTTCAAACTTGCACAGCATGACGGAGACTCTTGCTGCTGTTCAGTTGGGCGAACCCGCATCCCAAGCGCCGGGGAATCCGGATGTTGTGACCATTCCCTTGGCTGGCGAGAAATCAGATTGGAGTTCATTCATTCCGCAGTTGGTTGTGATCACCACTCCTGACAGCAAGAGCGATCCCATCGAAACGATCATTATCCGGCACATGAATGATGAGTGATGCCACTAGCCAGCATGATGATGGCTTTACGCTTGCAGAACTGCTGGTAGCCCTTGCCTTGATTGCCATCCTCTCAGTCTATTGCCTGGATTCGCTGCGCAGGCTCCAGGACATTCGCAGGATCGAAGCGTCTGTGACGCAAAACGAAGAGCGTGATGCAGGGCGTGCCTTTCTGCGGCGGATGATTTCTGGTGCCCGCGTCGTCTCCTTCACAAGTACTGCAGGTACGCAGTCAGCTTCGTTGCGAGGTGATATGCAGTCGTTCACCGTCGTCAACACTTTGGATGACAGGCTGGTGCGCGGAAGCCTCTACCAATTGACTCTTGGCTTCGACAACGGATCAGGCAGCCTCAAACTGGTGCGAACGCCCGTTGGCCAAGATTCGAGCGCCACAGGGGAGCAACAGACAATCCTAAAGGAACTCACCTCCGCCAGCTTTCAATACTTCGGAAAGCCAGCCGAGGCAGATGACAGATCATGGTATGCCGACTGGCAAAGTCCCTGGCTTCCGGAGGCCGTAAAGATTGAGCTTCAGTTCAAGGGCGACACTTCTGAAAAGCCCCAGTCCCTGCTCGTGCCGCTCGTAACGGCAAACTGAATTCACTTTTCACCAGCTGACGAGATCACTGTCCTCGCCATCGCCGCCAATTTTGCCGTCTCTGCCAAGCGAAGAGAGGTCGAAGGGGCCATGTTCACCGGGTTGGGCGTAGACGAACTTCTTGCCCCAAGGATCGAGAAGCCCTGAGTCCTTCTTCAGATACGGGCCGCGCCAGGAGGCAATATTGGCAGGCGCCTGGGTGAGCGCGTCAATGCCCTGGTCGCCCGTGGGATAGGTTCCCGTATCGAGGTAGTAGAGCTCCAATGCACTCTGGACATTGGCCAATTGCGCGCGCCCTGCGTCAGACTTGGCTTGCCCCAGATAACCGATAACCCTTGGAGCAACGATGGCAGAGAGAGCGGCAATAATGCCGAGCACGACCAGAAGTTCGAGAAGCGTATATCCATCTTCAAGCCGGCCGTGCTGTTTTGCTCTTTGGCGTGCCATATCTGCCTCTAGAGAAATCCATAGTGCTGCAATGCTACACATATCAGAAGTCCAGCGGCAAGGTGGGGACCGAACGCAAGCCTGTTGCTGAGTGATGCCTTGCCTCGAAACAGATAGAGCCCCACTGCTGATACAAGGCCTGAAATGCTCGCCAGCAAAACGAGATAGGGTATGCCAAGCGGGCCCACCCATGCCCCGGCCGCCGCCAAAAATTTAACATCGCCAAATCCTAAACCGTCTTTTCTACGAATGCGGCGATAGACCCGGCGCAGCACTTCAAGGCTGAGCCCGCCGGCTACCACACCGAGTGCCATGTTGAACGGGCTTTGCACCGGGTCCGCAAGCAAAGTCACAAAGGCAAGGGCAAGAACACCAAGTGAGTGCGCATCGGCAATGCGGTGATGGCGCAAATCGAACCAGGACAAATGCACAAGCAAGAGGAGCAACAACACAAAAACAGCAGATGTGGCGAAAGAGTTCAGGGTCACACCACTCTGTGAGGGAGCCTATTCAACGATGACACCATCGGTACTGCAGAGATCGACATTTGGTTGATTGATGATGTTTGCAGATTGCAGAACATAGTGGAGATTGAACATGCAGGCACCTTCGGGAACATCGAACACCACATCACCGCTCTCACCCGCGCCCATCTGGACAGGTGCACTGATTTCTATGTCCAATTCGCCATTGTCGGCCTGCACCGTTGTGATTGTTTCATTGGTGTGATTTTGAAGAACCAAGTGCTTTTCAGCCGCCAACGCTCCGGTGCTGTAAAATGCAAAACCAGTAACGGCAAATGCTATCAGCGCCGAAATTCGTCGAACTCTGGTCATCAACAGGGCCTTCCTGATTTCAACCATAGCACGAATTTTTCTGTTGAAAATCTCAATTCTGGGTAGTGACGAAAAAACCTGTGACGTTTAATCATCCTGGCCAAGCTGGGAGGATGTCATGCGGAACAAGTTATCTCCAACGATATGTGGGCGTTGGAATTTTGCAAAACTATTCAAGGCGATCCTTGTTGCGGGTGTGATTGGGATTGGCTTTTCGGCTGTCTCGACTGCCCAGGAAACAGGTCCCGCCACGGCAACCCCGGTTGCAGGGCCTCAGCCGCCGGTCTCCGCATGGAACGGCAGTTATGTGGACAGGATCGATATTGACGTTCCGGCATTCCGGGGGCTCGAGCCTCAGATTGATCTTGCCTATGACAGTGCCCGCAACATCAGAAACATTCAGAGCGCCGGCGGCATTCTTGGCGTTGGCTGGTCCATTGGCGGACTTTCATCGATTGAGCGCGTTGCCGGAAGCGTGGCGCCGGCAGCTGGAACAGACATCAAACCCAATGGCCGGGGAACGCCTGCCTATGGCGCGGCCGGATTGCCGCCCGATGGTTTTGCCTTGGATGGCGCCGAGCTTGTGCTTTGTGCCCATGTGCAGACGCCAGCTTCATCGCCCTCTTGCGCCGCTCCCACAGCGGCGGGCCAAACTGCCTACACCAGCCGCAACGAAACTTATGAACGCATCCGCCAGGTTCCCGGCAGCAACAGCTGGGAAGTGACATCACGCACCGGCATCAAGTCGGTTTACGAGTCCTATGAAGGTTCCGATCCGTCGCAGACCTTCCGCTGGTATTTGGCGCGCGTGGTGGACGCGAGGGGCAACCGGACCGAATACAGCTGGTCGTGCAACAGCAGCCAAGAGTGCACGATTTCAGAGATCAAGATGCGCAATCAGGGGCAGACGACGCCCGTTTCCGAGGTCAAGTTCTACACCGAAGCACGCCCCGATACGATCACCTATGCGTCGGGAAAGGACATCAGGTCCATCACCCAGCGCATCAAGGCCATCGAAGTGAAAGCCGCCAGCCAACTGCTGCGGGCCTACAAGTTGGCGTATGAACAAAGCGTCGCTACTGGCCTGTCGCGGCTCACCCAGGTTCAACAATTCGGACGTGATGCAACCATAGACACGAATGGAAATGTTTCCGGCCCCACCAGCCTGCCGCCTTACCAACTGTCCTATTCGAACTTGCCGGGCGCTGCCGGCAAGGTGTCGACCTATACGCAATATGAGAGCGGCAATTCACCTGCATTTGATTCCATAGGGCCTGTCCAAAGTGGCGACTTCAACGGCGATGGACTCGGCGAGATTTTCGTTCCCTTCGGTAATTTGGGCTCAACCACAAGCGGTGACAATACAACATATCGCTGTGGCGCGCGGATGTTCAGCACGAGAACCTATCCGAT
>JAIBJH010000144.1 GCA_020029455.1 Hyphomicrobiales bacterium | reverse complement strand
CGCCGGCGTGAGCATCGAGGAGACGGAAAGGCTTGTCCTTCTCCGTCATGTATGAGAGCACCCGCGTTAGCATCACATGCTTGAGAACATCGCCGTGGTTGCCGGCATGAAATGCGTGCCTGTAATTCATGAAAGGTCCATTGCCGCTCGCGCCGCCGCGGTCAACGGTCTCCTGCCGTTAACCATCCGCTAACCTTCAAGGTCCAAGTCTCTCCGGAGATATTTGCCGGAGTCGCCATGTTCAGACTGGCCCTTGCTGTACTTCTGATGTCTGCCCAAGCTCCCCAAACTGCCCAAGCTGCAGAGCTGTCACCATGGTTCGGATCTGAGGACGCTGCTGCTTTCCAGTTGGGACTGACCCCGATGGACCTTCAGGAAGGATCGCCAGTTTCGGTAACCATGCCCACTGAGGAATGCAACGGTATTTGCTCCAACCCTCCCAAATTTGCTATCATGGGGGCACAGGACCTTGCCGAGGCACCCTAATATCGCCACATCCGGGGACCAAGTGTCTCGGGGGAGACAGGAGCAATGAAGTCACTTCAACTCGCCATAGCTAGCATTGCAGCGCTTGCGCTTGCAGGCTGCTCCAGCGCGAACCTTTTCCGGGACTCGCCGCAGGATGCCAGCCAGCCTGACCTTGCTCCCAACAATTCCCTAGACGAACCACTTGTCGATTCTTCCCAGGGCACACTAAGCGCTGATCAGATCCGCAAGGTGCTATCCGGCAAGAGCTGGCGCTGGCAGGGCTCCAAGCTCAGCGGCGTGACACTTTACGCCGATGACGGAAGCTCACTAATTGAAGTGACCGGCAAGGGAACAACCACAGGCAAGTGGGAAGCCCGCGACGGCCAGTTGTGCGAATCCGTGGCCCCAGCACCGTTCCTGCCCAAGGGCCTGCCCATGAAGTGCCAGCCCATGACCGGCGCTGACGGCACTTACACCGTCGGTCAGGCAACGTTTACATTGGCTTAGCGGCAAAAAAGCCGGCACAGTTAAGCCGCAATCGCTCCATGCTTCTGCCCCGAGTCATACCCATATAAAGGGCATGACAAAAGGTGCCGATTCACTGCCAAGTTCGGGACGACTGCTGAGCCGTCGGCGCCTTCTACTGGTGGGCGTTGCGGCTACAATGGCACTGCCCGCGCGAGCTCTCGCAATAGACTCCCTCTACGGCGACGATGGCTGGGGACGCGATCCGGAACTCCTGCCCCCGCCCGAATCGCCAATCGACTATCCGGTCGAACCCCAGGATCTGAGCAAGATTCCTCCCGAATTCCACCGCCAAATGGTGGAATGGCTAGGCCCGGAAGAGCCAGGCACCATCGTTGTCGATCCGCAGGAGCGGTTTCTCTATCTCGTTCTTGATTCCGGTGTCTCTGCCATGCGTTATGGCGTGGGCGTGGGCCGTGCCGGTTTTGCCTGGTCGGGCAGCGCCGTGATCCAGATGAAGCGCCGTTGGCCCCGCTGGGTGCCGCCCGAGGACATGATCTATCGCGATGAGCGCGCCGCAAAATGGGCTAATGGCATGCCGGGAGGACCAGAGAACCCGCTGGGTGCCCGCGCCCTCTACCTCTATTCGAACGGCGAGGACACGCTGTACCGCATCCACGGCACCAATGAACCCAAATCCATCGGCAAGGCCATGTCCTCGGGCTGCATCCGCATGCTCAACCAGGATATTGAGGAACTCTATCTTCGTGTCGCCATAGGGACCCCAGTCATCGTGCGGAACGCCGATACTCCGGATGACCTCTACACCTCTTCGCTCTAGATCGCGAGAGGAAGGATCCTCTACACCAACCGACGGTCAATTGAATTCAATTGACCCTTGATAGATTGCTTTAGAACTATAAATTTGGCGCATCTTTCACTTCGCAAGCAATTCCCTTTGCTTGCCCAACGCGCTGGCTTGCAGCGCCTGCTGCGCTGTGGCATGGCATCGCCGAGAGGCCCTTGAAAACAAGATGCAGTTGCAGCTCTTTCGATTCTTGATGGTGTTCATCTGCGTAAGCTTGGCCGCCTGCGCAACAGGGCCAAAGGGTGTGCGCATCACCAATGGCGGAACCTCGGCAACCTCGGCCCAGCCAGGCGAACCGATCCGTGATCTTTCCGCCGCAGACATTGGTCAGCGCATCATCGGCAAGACCTTTCAGTATACGCGCAGCACCGGCAATGGCTTTGTCACATACAATGCCGACGGCACATTCGATTACCAAGACGACACCAAGGGTGCGGGCAACGGGCGCTGGTCCGTCTCGGGATCGCAATATTGTGAGTCATTCGGCCAAGGCGCCCAGCAAGAGTGCGGCCCGTTCCGTGCCACTGGCGACGCCTACTTCGCGGCGAACACCCGCCTTGTCGAAATGAAGATTTGAAGTTTCCCTCACTCCTGAAGAAAGGGATTGCCCAGCCGCTCATCGCCGATGCGACTTGCTTCGCCATGGCCAGGAAGGAAGATCACGTCATCGCCCAACGGCAGCACCTTCTCGCGGATTGATGAAAGAAGCTGCACGTGATTACCACCGGGAATATCCGTGCGGCCGATGGATCCCCTAAAAAGCACATCGCCCATGAGGGCAAAACGCGCCTTCTCACAGAAATAAACAACCGAACCTGGTGAATGACCCGGGGCCTCGATCACCTTGAAGTCATGGCCGCCGATTTCAATTTCATCACCTTCGGTGGTCCACTGATCCGGTTCCACCGCCCGCGCCGTGAGAATTCCGAAACGTGCACCCGATTGCGGCAGTGACTCCAGCAAAAATTTATCCGCCTTGTGAGGCCCGATCACCGGAACGCCGAGGACCTCCTTCAATTCTGTCGCACCGCCCGCATGATCAATATGACCATGGGTAAGGATGATCACGTTGATCGCAAGCCCCGTCTTGCGGATGGCATCGCGGATCAGCGCCACATCGCCTCCCGGATCAACGACGGCTCCAACCTTCGTCTTGGTATGAAAGACCAGAGAACAATTCTGCTGGAATGGCGTTACCGGAATGACGACAACACGGAAGTCCGGCGCTGTGTTTTGTGCGTCTGTCATGGCGGCGACGCATAGCTGGCCAGCCCTTGAGGGGGCAAGTGCCATCGTCTACTCACAGCCGATGACCTCAACTGCGCAATATCTCGACAACAGGGCGATTCTGGTCGCGGCTCTGGCAACGGTCGGCATCTGCGATGTTGCCTTCGGCCTGACGCTGCAGCTCCAGCCCCTACTGATGGAGGCGCGCGGTATCCCCGCCTGGCTCATCGGCCTCAACGCCACCATGGGCGCTATCGGCATCCTGGCCATCGGGCCCTTCCTGCCAAATCTTGTTGCAAGGTTCGGCAGCAAAACCATTGCCACCGTTGCCATCCTCGCCATTGTCTTCACCCTGCTGATGATGCCTGCCGTGCCCCCACCATACTGGTGGTTTCCGCTCCGCTTTCTCATGGGCATGGCCATTGGCTCGCTCTTCGCCGTAACCGAGACCTGGATCCTGTCCATCGCAACGGAGCAGAACCGTGGCCGTCTGATGGGTATCTATACATCGATGATGTCCGTGACCTTTGCCACCGGGCCCATGATCCTTCCTTTCACGGGCATTGAAGGCTGGATGCCTTGGCTCATCTGTGCCGTTTGTGTCGCCCTTGGACTCCTACCTCTCTCCACGCTCAATGCGCGCGAGGTGGCGGAGGAAGGCGGCGAGGGTGGATTCCTCGATGTCCTGCGCCGTGCCCCCGTGCTCTTCGGATGCATCGCCGCCGCCACCGTGTTTGACAGCATCCTCATCTCATTCTTCACGATCTTCGCTGAACGCAATGGTGTTGAGCTTGCCAGAGCCAGTTGGCTTCTCGGTGTCGGCATCATTGCGGGCGTTGTATTCTTCTATCCCATCGGCATGTTTGCAGACCGCTGGTCTAGGCCCGGCACGGTGCTAGTGACGGCGATCTTGACCATCATCGCCGCTCTCGCTCTCAAGCCGATGCTTGCTACTTTCTGGGCCTGGCCGCTGGTCATTGTCTTTATCACGGCGGCATTCGGCGTCTATGTCGTTGCCCTTGCCGTGATCGGCGATCTCTTCAAGGGCAAAGACATGGTGGCAGCCGCTGCAGCGGTTGCCGCCATGTGGGGCGTCGGCGGCATCATCGGCCCGCCCGTCGCTGGACGGCTCATCGACCTCTACAGCATCAATGTCTTTCCACCAGTGCTCGCGGGCATCTATGTGCTGGTAGTTCTAGGGCTTGCCGTTAACCGCTTTCAGATCGCCCGGCCGGCCTGACAATGCGCCACTTGCATGCACCAACGCCCTCGTGAATAAGACGCACCATGCCGGTCACGTCAGAACTTCAGACCATTCGTGATTTCCTTCGCTACGCTGTGAGCAGCTTCAGGGCAGCCAATCTCGTCCACGGCCATGGCGCCACCACTGCGCTCGACGAAGCGGCCTTCATCATTCTGGAAAGCCTGTCCCTGCCCGTTGACGACATCAATCCCTGGCTTGATGCGCGCCTTACAAAGATCGAATGCGAAAAGCTACAGAAGCTGATCGATACCCGCGTCAAGACACGCAAGCCCGCTGCCTATCTCCTGAAGAAAACCTACATGTACGGCGTTCCGTTCTATGTCGACGACCGGGTGATCGTGCCACGCTCCTACATCGGCGAACTGCTGGTGCGAGGCCTTCAAGACGAAAAGGGCGAGGCCATCATCGACACGGCAAGGGTCAACACCGTCCTCGACCTCTGCACGGGCTCAGGGTGCCTAGCCATTCTCGCCGCTAACCTCTTACCGGATGCAAGCATTGATGCCACCGACCTCTCGCAGGATGCCCTCACCGTCGCCGCCATCAACGTGAAGAACCATGATCTTGCTGAGCACATCACGCTCCACAAGGGCGATCTCTTCGCACCAGTCGCTGAAAAAACCTACGATCTGATCCTCGCCAATCCGCCCTATGTTGCGGCGGCCGAAGTGAAAGCCTTTCCACCGGAATACAAGAAGGAGCCGGTAATCGCCCATCTCGGTGGCGATGACGGTCTCGACATTGTGCGCCGCATCTTGAAGGAGGCGCCTTCACATCTGAGTGCCGGCGGCACGCTTATCTGCGAAATCGGCACGGGCCGCGAGATCATCGAGGCAGAATTCCCCGATCTGAAACTATTCTGGCTCGATACCGAGGAAAGTTCCGGCGAAGTCGTCCTCTTCAGGAAATGAGGCCGGAGTTTTTCTTGAAATTGTCCCAAATCTGCCGCGCCTGCAGTGCCATCACAGGCATAAGCGGATAACACTCCTGCTTCAGCGCCAGGTAGGCGCCAGCGCCCTTCTCCTTTTCCAGCGAAGCAACGTAACTCGGCAGCGACGACCAGCCTTCAACCGTTTGCGGCGTGAATTCACAGTGGAACTGTGTGGAAAGCGCATGACCATCAATCGCCAGTGCTTGCACCGCCGTTGTGGCCGATGATGCCAGCACCTGTGAGCCTTGTGGCGCCCGCTGCACTTCCGCCTCGTGCCACTGCATCACCTTCATGGACGGAGGAAGGCCGACAAAGTTGCCGTGCGATTTTCCATCATCGGTGAGGTTGATGTCGAAGATACCGATTTCGCGCTGCACGGCAGGCCCCACCTCCCCGCCTAGGGCCGTTGCCAGCAATTGATGGCCAAGACAGACGCCAAAATAGGGCTTGCCCCTGTCCCACACCCATTCGCGGATCATGGCCTTTTCCGCCGCGAGCCATCCATGCTCGTCTTCCTGCCAGGTATTCTGTGCACCACCCAGCACAAACATCAGGTCGTAGCCCGCCAGCGATGGAATGGATGCGCCTTCAAACAGCCGGAGCGACGTTGGCACGATGCCGTCTTCCGCGAACCAGTCGAGGAAACGGCCGGCATGATCATGGTTCATGTGCTGGACGACGAGCGCGCGCTTCATCTATCGCACCTCCGGCATGATGAGCCGCCTTGCGCGGCAATGTCTTGCTTCATTGCGTCCGCATGGCGTGAACGTGCCCTTTCGGTCAAGGCAAATCCGGAGTTCCGAGAGCCGGGCTGTGTCGCGCGTATTGCCGCATTGCACGGATATCATTCCGCCTGTCAGGTTCTTGTTGCTCAGCACAAAATCCCTAACGAGTTGCTGCGGTGTCGTGCTGATTTCCGCGGCGGGAGACAGGTAGCGCGCCGGGATACGCAGCTTTTCACGAAGACTTCTGATTGCTTCGAAATAGCCCGCCTGCGAAAGCCCGCTGCAGCTTCCATGCTTGCGCCATTCATGGATAATGAGTTTCCGTGAAGGCATGAGGTCCATCATGGCATCAATCTGCTGCTCCAGCACGAAGGACTCCTCCGTCGCACAGAATTCTGGCCAGCCATCCTTAAATTGCGGCCAGAGGCCATGCACCACAAAGGCAAAACGTCGCCCCCGCGCGCATTGCGTGTGGGTGTCCTTACCAGCCGCAGTGCTGCAGAAGCTTGGTGACCAGGACAGCGACAGCACATAGTAGTCGAAAACGCCTGCCTTATTGTCCCGCGCCAAGACCGGACAGAAGCACACCACCAAAAGGGCAATTGCCGCGAAAAGGCGAACCACGAATGCAAACTCAGAGCAGTTGCAGATTGTTGGCTTGCTGGCCCCGCCCCCGCGGGTCGTCCACCACCTCGAAGGAAATCTCCATGCCTTCCTCGAGATAGGGCACGCCCGCCTTCTGCACAGTCGACACATGAACAAAGATGTCCTTGCCCCCACCGACCGGTGCAATGAAGCCAAAACCCTTGTCCCGGTTGAAGAATTTGACGGTACCGACCTGCCGCATGGCCGTGCCCTAACACGTGGGGGAAGTCTTGCCAATTGCCGCCGCACCATCCTCCTTGCCGATCGGCGTGTCCTTGGCTAGGCTGAGGGAATCTAGGGGTCCAGAATGAAAATCACTTTCGGCTTGCTTGCAACGCTGGTTTTTCTCCCATCGCAAGCGGCGGCCGAGCACATGGCCATGGTGCGCCGCGGACCTGACGTGAATGGCGTCAACGCCTATGCCTCGACACTTGCCACCACCAGCCAGACGGGCCGCCTGATGCTGGGCAAGAGCTGCCGCATTGATGGCTACAAGGTGAAGATCGACTTCGTCATCAATCTGCCCCGTCTGTCGAAAGAGGGTGCGCTCGGCGGCTCCACCAAGGCGCAGTGGAACAGATTCAAGTCATTCCTCAAGGTGCACGAGGAAACCCACCGCAGCATCTGGATGAGCTGTGCCCGCAATCTTGAGGCTAAGATCAGGACTTTGAGCAACCCCTCCTGCACAGCGCTCGACAGCCAAGCGAGCAAGCTCTTCGCCAAGATGCGTGCTGATTGCCAGAAGAAACACGCCGCCTTTGATGCGGCAGAACAAAAGCGTCTTCTGAAACATCCCTTTGTGAAGCTCGTTTTTGGAGCCCGCACCAAGATGGCGCGTAAGAACTAGCCGGACTTACCTAACACCCGGCCTGCCACCGCATCCAGTTTAGCAACCAACGCGGGATCGCGCTTTTCCGGCGCGGTCATGATGGCACCGTCAAGCGCTCTATCGGAGCCGATGGGACAAGCGGGATGCTCTCGGGGAAAAGCCTTCGCCAAAGCCAAAAGGAACTTCCGGGCTTTTTCGCTGTTGCCCTTCATGGTGGCGATGACTTGGCCGACATCGACCACACTATGTTCAGGGTGCCAGGCATCAAAATCCGTCACCATGGCAACAGTAGCGTAGCAAAGCTCCGCCTCGCGGGCGAGCTTGGCCTCCGGCATGTTGGTCATGCCGATCACCGATGCTCCCCAGGAGCGGTGCGCGTTGGACTCCGCCAGCGTCGAGAATTGCGGCCCCTCCATCACCACGTAAGTGCCGCCCTCTGCGCACGGAATACCACTGGATTTCAGAGTGTTAAATGAAAGATTTGCAAGGTTGGGTGAAACCGGATGGGCGAAGGCCACATGAGCCACGAGTCCCGTTCCGAAAAAACTGCTCTCGCGCTTGTGGGTGCGATCGATGAACTGGTCCACCACCACGAAAGTGCCAGGTGGCAAATCTTCCCGCAATGATCCGACCGCCGAAAGGGAGACCACATCCGTTACCTCCGCCCGCTTCAGGACATCGATGTTGGCGCGGTAATTGATGGTGGACGGCGAATAGACATGACCTCGCCCGTGGCGCGGCAGAAAGACGACTGGGATCCCCGAAATCTCTCCCCTTCTCACTTCATCGG
>JAIBJH010000143.1 GCA_020029455.1 Hyphomicrobiales bacterium | reverse complement strand
GGTGATAGAGGCCGCCATCCCAGGTCCAGACCGACGCCGAGCCTTCCATCATGGAAGGAAGGATGTTGCCGGTGTTGGTAAGCTTGCCCATGTCGTAGGACGCGAGTACGGCGAGATCCTTGAACTGTGGCGCGCGGTCGCGCGTCGGTTGGCAAAGGTCGAAGCCTTCACCGCCCGTGGCCTGCAGCTTGTTGATCTGCTCTTCATTCTGCGAGAATGGTGTCTGGTTGACCTTAATGCCGCTCGCTTTCTCGAAATCCGGAATCACCGGATCGGGAAACTCGTCGGACCACATCAGGAGATTAAGTTCGCCCGAGGACGACAGCGCGTCCTTCGAGACGATCGGAGCGGCAAAGCCCACGGCGCCCACGGCGACCGCTGACTTCATGAGCGCGCGGCGGGAAAGGCTCGCGGCTCTCAGCAGCTCCAGAGTGGATTTCTGTTTGTTCATTCCATGTCCTCCAAAGGGGAAGGGCACAATGCCCGTCCCGGAACTCTCAAGGGGCCGGATTCTGCCCGGCTTCTGGCAGAGCTAGGTGTGTAGTATGGCGCTGATGTGTCGACCGGGCAATGGGGCAGTTGCCTGGCCCAAGGGTGAAGTTAACACTGGACCAGTTGAATCAAATTGGCGGCAATTCGCTTGGGGGCTATGCGGCCTTGTTCTTGTAGTAGACGTCCAAAAACACCGCGAGCATCAGCACCATCCCCTTGATGACCTGCTGCCAGTCAATACCGATGCCCATGATCGACATGCCATTGTTCATGACGCCAATGATGAAAGCGCCGATGACTGCCCCTATGATCTTGCCGACACCGCCCGTGACGGCTGCCCCACCAATGAAGCAGGCGGCAATCACCTCTAGCTCAAAGCCGAGGCCCGCCTTGGGCGTTGCCACATTGAGCCGGGCAGCAAAAACCAGGCCCGCCAGCGCTGCCAGTGCCCCCATGATGGTGAAGATCAGTAAGGTCATGCGCTCGGTGTTGATACCCGAGAGCTTGGAAGCCTTTTCATTGCCACCCATGGCATAGACGCGGCGGCCAAAGGTTGTGCGGGTCGTAATGAACACAAACAGTGCGATCAGCGTGAACATGACAATCAAGACATTGGGCAAGCCCTTGTAGCGCGCCATCAGGAAGCTAAAACCGAGGAAGGCAATGGCAATGAGAACATTGCGCCCGATGAAAATGATGTCTGGCTCCTCCGCCAGCCCATGGGCCTGTTGCTCGCGCCGCTCCTTCACGTTGAAATAGATGATGAGTGCCGTCACCAGGGCACCGATGAGCAGGGCTAGAAGATTGAACGGTCCGCCAAATGCCGTAACCGTGAAGGCGTCGGGCACGAAACCGGAGGACAGCAACTGGAATGATTTCGGAAATGGCCCAACTGAGGCTCCGCCGAGCACGGTTAGCGATAGTCCCTTGAAGATTAGCATGCCGGCCAGCGTGACGATGAAGGCCGGTATCCGGTGATAGGCAACGAAATAGCCCTGGCCGCCCCCGATCAACGCGCCAAGCGCCAAGCAGGCGAACATGGTGAGGAAGGGGTCGATTTTCCACGGCACCATCATCACGGCAGCGACGGCGCCAACAAAGCCCGAAACTGATCCCACTGAGAGGTCGATGTGGCCCGCCACGATGACGAGCAGCATGCCGAGCGCCATGATCACGATGTAGCTGTTCTGCAGGATAAGGTTGGTCATGTTGACCGGCTTGAACAGGACCCCCTGCTTCACAACGTTACCGAAGTCGGTGAAGAGCAAGTACAGTGTGTCAACAAAGCTTGTCTGCTGCAGGGCCGCCGAAGTTGCTATCTGGAAGAACGCCATGATGAAGAGCAGCGACAGCAGCAGCGCATAGTCACGGATGTTCGCCTTCACGAAGCGCATGATATCGGTGCGAGCGAATGTCTTGTCGGTGGCTTCGGTCATGTCACTTGTCCCATGATTTCATGATGGCCCGCATGATTTTTTCCTGGCTTGCGTCCTTGGCTGCCATCTCGGCGACGAAGCGGCCTTCGTTCATCACATAGATGCGGTCCGAGATGCCGAGGAGTTCGGGCATCTCGGAGGAGATGACGATCACGGCCTTTCCCGCCTCGGCCAGCTGATTAATGATGCCGTAGATTTCATACTTTGCGCCGACGTCGATGCCGCGGGTGGGCTCATCGAGGATAAGAATATCGGGGCCGGAGAACAGCCACTTCGACAGAACGACTTTCTGTTGGTTGCCGCCGGAAAGATTGATTGTCGTCTGGAACACGGAGGAACAACGGATCGCCAGATCCTTGCGGTACTTCTGCGCCACCGACAACTCTTTGTTCTCGTCAATCACGCTGCTCCGGGAGACACCGCCAAGGTTGGCCAGCGTCACGTTGTGCTTGATGTGGTCGATGAGCACGAGGCCGAAGGTCTTGCGGTCCTCGGTGGCATAGGCGAGCCCCGCGTCCATGGCCTTCGGAATGGTCGAGACATCGGCATGCTTGCCATGGATCACGGCTTCGCCGGTGATCTTCTGGCCATAGGCCCGCCCGAACAGCGACATGGCAAGTTCCGTGCGGCCGGCGCCCATGAGGCCCGCAATGCCGACAACTTCACCCGCCTTCGCATGAAGGTTGATCCCCTTGATCACATGACGATCGGCGTGAAGCGGATGATAGACGCTCCAATCCTTCACTTCGAAGATCGTTTCGCCGATTTTGGAATGCCGCGCCGGGAAACGGTCCGTGAGCTCGCGGCCCACCATGGCCTTGATGATGCGGTCCTCGGAGACCTTGGCGGTGTGTGTGTCGAGCGTATCCACCGTCATGCCGTCGCGCAGCACCGTGATGCGGTCGGCAACCTTCAGGACTTCGTTGAGCTTGTGAGTGATGAGGATCGACGAGATGCCTTGTGCCTTGAAGCCCTTGAGCAGCTCTAGCAGCGCGTTGGAATCGGTTTCATTGAGGCTTGACGTCGGCTCGTCGAGAATGAGCAGCTTCACCTTTTTGTTGAGCGCCTTGGCGATCTCGACCAGCTGCTGCTTGCCGGTGCCGATATTGGTGATGAGCGTGTTGGGGTGTTCTTCAAGCCCCACCTTCTTGAGAAGCGCCTTGGTGCGGGCGAAAGCCTCGAACCAGTTGATGACGCCGTGCCGGGCCGGCTCATGGCCGAGAAAGATGTTCTCGGCAATGGAGAGCAGCGGCACCAGCGCCAGTTCCTGATGGATGATGATGATACCGGTGCCTTCGCTGTCGGCGATGGTCTTGAATTCCCGTGCACTTCCCTCGAAGTCGATGGCACCATCATAGCTGCCGGCGGGATAGACGCCGGAAAGGACTTTCATGAGGGTCGACTTGCCGGCGCCGTTCTCGCCCACCACGGCATGAATTTCGCCGGGCATCACCGTGAGGTTGACGTTCGTCAGGGCTTTCACGCCCGGAAACGTCTTGGTGATGTTCTTCATCTGCAGGATCGGCTCAGCACCCATCCCAGGCTTCCTCCCAACCAGATTTTTTCTTTTTAGTTACACATGAAAAAGCGGGCCCTGCAAGTGAACTCGCAGGGCCCGCCTTTAGTCCATCTTACTTGAGGTCTTCGGCCTTGATGTAGCCTGAACCAACGAGAAGCGGTTCGATTTCGGCCATGCCTACGTCATGAGGCGTGAGCAGGTAGGACGGCACTACCTTCACTTCATTGTTGTAGGTCTTGGTGTCGTTGATTTCCGGCTCCTTGCCCTGCAGCACGGCGTCCACCATCTTGGCGGTCACCTTGGCAAGCTCGCGCGTGTCCTTGAACACGGTCGAATACTGTTCGCCCGCCATCATGCCCTTGACCGACGCAACTTCCGCGTCCTGTCCGGTCACGATCGGCATTTCAGGTCCCGGAGCATAGCCCACGCCCTTGAGCGAGGAGATGATGCCGCGCGAGAGGCCGTCATAGGGCGCAAGAACGCCATGAACCTTCTTGTCCGTGTAGTTGGCGGAAAGCAGGTTATCCATGCGGGCCTGGGCCACTGCGCCGTCCCAGCGCAGCGTGCCGACCTTGTCCATGCCCATCTGGCCGGAAAGGATGGTGATTTCACCGGAATCGATCAGAGGCTGCAGAACCGACATGCCGCCGTCATAGAAGTAGAAGGCGTTGGTATCGTCCGGCGAGCCGCCGAAGAGTTCGACGTTCCACGGCTTGACGCTGGGGAAACGCTCTTTCAGGCCCTTCACCAGCGAGGTTGCCTGCAGCACGCCGACGCCGAAATTGTCGAAGGTCGTGTAGTAGTCAACGTCACCCGTCTTGGTGATGAGGCGGTCATAGGCAAAAACCTTGGCGCCGGCCTCATGGGCCTTCTTGAGAATGTCCGACAGCGTGGAACCATCGATCGCCGCGATGATGAGAACTTTGGCGCCCTTGGTCACCATGTTCTCGATCTGAGCGAGCTGGTTCGGAATGTCGTCATCGCCGTACTGGAGATCGGTCTCATAGCCGAGCTCGGTGAATTCCTTCACCATGGACTCGCCGTCCGAAATCCAGCGGGACGACGTCTTGGTCGGCATGGAAATGCCGATCAGCCCCTTGCCTTCGGCCAGAGCTGGTCCTGCGGCCGCCACAACGGCGGCAGCGATGGATGCCAGCATGAAATGTCTGCGATTGGTCACGTGATATCCTCCCTGATGAGCCCGCATGTCCCGCCAAAGGGGCGGGACTTGTGCTGGCACAGGCGGCACTCATAATGTGCCGGAAGAGTTCGATCAAGGGCAATTGTATGACAAATAAAAAGAGAGCCGGAGCGGCAGGCCCCCGTGACCTGAGGGGCGGAAAGCTCCATGCCGTCATTGCTCGAAAGATCGGCGAAAGGATTTTGGGCGGCGAATATGTGCCTGGCTCGGCCCTGCCCAACGAGGCCGAATGGGGTCGCGTTTTCGGTGCGAGCCGCACCGCCGTGCGCGAGGCCATCAAGAGCCTGACCGCCAAGGGCCTCATCCATTCGCGGCCCAAGGTGGGCTCGAAGGTGGAGCCCAAGAGCCGCTGGAATATGCTGGACCGGGATGTCCTCACCTGGCACCGATCGGCGGTCGACCGCAGGCATTTCCTGCACTCCACCCAGGAGTTCAGGCGCCTTGTGGAGCCTGGCATCGCCGAACTGGCAGCGAAGAAACGCACCACCATCCAGGTCGATCAACTGGTTGCCGCACTGGAGGCAATGAAGACGGCAAGAAGCCACGAGGAAGTCGTCGCCGCCGACGTGGCCTTTCATGAAACGCTGCTGGCTTCCGCCAACAATGACCTCCTGGCGCCCTTCGGCATCCTGATCGATGAGGCGCTGGCCAATCTGTTCGATTTCACTACCAGCCGCAACCCACGCTATAAGCAGGCGCTCAAATTGCATGAAAACATTGTGCGTTCGGTGGTCGCAGAAGACCCCGTGGCCGCCCGCACTGCCATGCTGGCCCTCATCAAGGACACCGACCAGGTGATCGAGAGCCTCGGAAAGAAGCGGTAGGCCTATAGTTTCCGCAGGAAAACGCTGCGCACCCGGTGATCGGCGCCCTTGCGCAGCACAAGGTCTGCGCGCGGCCTCGTGGGCAGGATGTTTTCGCGGAGGTTGACGAGGTTGATGCTGCTCCAGATGCGCGTAGCCGTGGCTACCGCCTCTTCATCCGTGAGCGAAGCATAGCGGTGGAAATAAGACCTCGGATCTTTGAAGGCGCCATTGCGCAAAGAGAAGAAGCGCTCGATATACCACTGCTTTAGATCCTGTTCGTCGGCATCGATGAAGATCGAGAAATCGAAGAAATCCGAAGTGTTGGGAATGCCGCGCCCGTCACGCGGCGGCCTTCCCGTCTGCAGCACATTGATACCCTCGAGAATGAGAATGTCTGGCTGGTCGACGATCTGCGTCTTGCCCTCAAGCACGTCATAGGTGAGGTGGGAATAGAGAGGCGCCTCCACGTCACGCTCGCCCGACTTGATGTCCGACATGAAGCGCAGGATGCGCTGCAGGTCGTAGGATTCGGGGAACCCCTTGCGGCTCATGAGCCCTTCGCGCTCCAGCACCTTGTTGGGCAAGAGGAAGCCATCTGTCGTCACCAGATCGACCTTGGGGTGCGATGGCCAGCGCGACAGGAGCCTGCGCAGGATGCGCGCTGATGTGCTCTTGCCCACGGCAACGCTTCCGGCAACGCCAATCACGTAGGGAACCTTGAGATCCTTGCGGTGCAGAAAGATGTTCGACGCGTGGAACAGTTTTTGCGACGCCTGCACATAAAGATTGAGAAGGCGCGACAGCGGCAGGTAGATCGTCTCGACTTCACTGAGGTCGATCCTGTCATTGAGCGAGCGCACCTCAATGAGGTCCGCTTCCGTCAGCGTCATCGGCGTATCGGCCCTGAGTGCTGCCCATTCCTCGCGCGAAAAACGCCGGAACGGCGATACCTCGCGGGCAAAGTCCTCGCCGAGGTCAATCATTCTTGCGTGCCGCCTTCTCGGCGAGGCCGCTAGTGCCCTCGCGGCGCTTCAGTTCCGCCATCACATCTTCCGGCTTCACGCCGGCGGCCTGCAACAGCACCAGAAAATGATAGAGCACATCGGCAGCTTCAGCCGTGGTCTCGAATTTGTTTTTCCCTACTGCCGCGAGGGCCAGCTCAACCGCCTCCTCACCAAATTTCTTGGCGCATTTCTCAAGGCCCTGGCTGAGGAGTTTCGCTGTGTATGATGTGCCGGCCGAAGCGGAGGCCTTGGCGGAGATGCCCGCCGCAAGCCGATCGAGCTGGTCGAATCTGCTCATTGCATCCTCATTGCTACACCTGCATCCGCCATCGCCTGCTTGGCCTGGGCAATCGAAAAGGTCCCGAAGTGGAAAATTGAGGCGGCCAGAACCGCCGTGGCATGCCCGTCCCTGATGCCTTCCACCAGGTGATCGAGATTGCCCACGCCGCCCGAGGCAATGACCGGAATGGTGACGGCGTCGGCAATGGCGCGGGTCAACGGAATGTTGAAGCCCTTGCCGGTGCCGTCCCGGTCCATGGAGGTGAGCAGGATTTCGCCTGCGCCAAGAGC
>JAIBJH010000142.1 GCA_020029455.1 Hyphomicrobiales bacterium | reverse complement strand
AAAATCTTTCACTACCGCGCCAAGTTTCTGCAGGATTGGACCATTTCCGCGGACCTCCCCCAGGGCGGACAGGGACTGTGGAGACTTGACGTGGGCGTGGCGGGAAGCGGCGTCACCGGCGACCTTCTCGCTCACTGCATCGACACCGCCATGTGGCTCAACGGCGGCATCGACAAGGTTGTCGGCATGACCGAGACTTTCATCAAGGAACGGCATCACAACATCACGGGCAAGACGGAAAAGGTCGGCATCGATGACGCAAGCCTCTTCCTGTGCCGCTTCGACAACGGCTCGCTCGCCAACTTCGAAGCCACGCGCTATGCCCGCGGCCACAAGGCGCTCTACACACTCGAGATCAACGGCGAGAACGCTTCCATCTTCTGGGACCTGCATGACCTGCACCGCCTCCAGTATTTCGACCACCGAGACGAAGGCACAACGCGTGGCTGGCGCTCCATCCATATTACCGATGGCGACCACCCCTACATGGGCAAATGGTGGGTGCCGGGCCTGCAGATCGGCTATGAACACAGCTTCGTGCATCAGGCGGCGGACTTCATCCAGGGCCTCGACAGCGGCAAGCCTGCTGCACCCACATTCAAGGACGCTCTGGCAACTGATCTTGTTACCGATGCCGTGCTGAAGTCGGCGCGTACCGGCCAGTGGGAGAGCGCCAAGTGAGCCATGCCGAAAGATCGGGCAGAGCAGCGTTTTGGGATTGCATTGTTCACTTGCAACGGCCCGCAGCAGCGATAGTGTTGCCTGCCTGTCGCGGAGAGGAATGTTGAAGAGATGAGTTCCGATGCGTTGCGCCTGAGTGGAGTGAGCAAGGCCTATGGCCGGGTGCGGGCGCTCGAAAACATGTCCTTCAATGTCGCTGAAGGCCGCTTCTTCGTTTTGTTCGGGCCAAGCTCCGTCGGCAAGACCACGACACTGCGCACCATCGCTGGGCTTGTTCCTCCCGATCAGGGCCGGGTTGAGATTTTCGGCAAGGACTGGACCCATGAGCCCATCAAGGGGCGCGGCGTCTCCATGGTGTTCCAATCTTTCGCGCTCTATCCGCATCTCTCTGTTTTCGAGAACTTTGCCTATCCCTTGCGCGAGGAAGGCATTGTCTCGGAAGAGATCAAGCGGCGCGTGATGGAAACCGCCACCATGCTGAAGCTCGCCCACAAGGTGGACCGCAAGCCGGGCACGCTCTCCGGCGGTGAGCAGCAGCGCGTGGCGCTAGGCCGTTCGCTGGTGCGCCGACCGAAGATTTTGCTACTCGATGAACCGCTGACCAATCTTGACGCCAAGCTGCGCCACGACATGCGTGCGGAGCTGAAGCGGCTGCACCGGCAGTTTGGACTCACCATCGTCTATGCCACGCCGGATGAACTCGAAGCCCTCTCCATGGGCGAAGAGATTGCGGTGATGCGCGATGGCGCGGTGGTGCAGCGTGGCACGCCGGATGAGCTTTATGAGAATCCGGCAGATACCTATGTGGCTGGAAAGATCGGCGCACCGCACATGAACATGATCGCGGCGAAAGTTTCCAAGGACGGCAAGTCCATCGACACACCGCTTGGCAAATTCTCCGGCAAGCAGAATTTGAAAACAGCATCGGGCGAGAAAGCGCTCATGGGCATCAGGCCCAGCGATATCGAGCTTGCGGGCAACTCCAAGAGCGCCATCAAATCGCGCGTTCACCTGCTTGAACCGCTTGGCGATGTCACCGTCGTTTCGGTTGAAAGCGGCGGCGAGACGCTGCGCCTCGTGCTGCCTGAAAGCAAGGCGCAGGGCCTCAAGCCCGGCGATCACACCGGCATCACATTCGATACAAATAAGATCCACATCTTCCGCGCTTCAAGCGGGCAGGCAATCGCCTGACGCTAAGGGCCAGAAGGAAATCCGGTAACAAGGGAGGAAACCTCAAGATGACCGTGATGATGAAACTGAAAGGGTTGGCGACAGCCGCAGGCTTTGCGGCGACGCTGATGGTGGGAGGCGCCACAATCGCTTCCGCCGAAGACGTGACACTGACGATGGCGGTGCCTGATTGGCCGCCAACGCGCATCATGAAAAAGTTCTTCGACGAGCAGTACAAGCCGAAGAGCGGAAACACCGTGAAGCTGGACGTGGATTTCATTCCATGGCCGGACTTCTACACCCGCGTCAACGCTTCGCTGACATCGGGCGAACAGAAGTACAACTTCATTGTGTCTGACTCGCAGTGGCTGGGCGCTTTCGTAGAAGGCGGCTACTTCCGCAAGATCAACGATCTTCTGGAAGCGGACCCGGATTTCTTGGCGACCTTCAAGACCATCCATCCGAATCCACTCAACGCCTACTCGACCTATCCGCACAAGTCCGAGAACTACTACGGCTTCCCGCAGTTCCCCGACGTGCTGGTGAACTACGTCCGCAAGGACATCGTCTGCCACGATGAGGAACAGAAGAACTTCCAGGCCAAGTACGGCAAGAAGCTGCCCTGCACGGGCGAAGAGCTTGACGCCATGACCTGGGATGACTTCAAGAACGTCGGCGAATTCTTCCGCCGCAAGAAGGGCGACATGCTCGCGGGCGCTCCGGCCGAGGACGATTTCTATGGAATCGCCTATCAGGCCGGCAAGGGCTACGATTTCTCGTCGATGCAGATCAACGGCTTCATCTGGCAGATGGGCGGCGACACCTGGGATGAAACCAAGGCGCCGACCGGCCAAGCCGAAGGCGTCGTGAATTCGCCGGAAGCGATTGCAGCCCTTGATAAGTACCTGAGCCTGATCGAGTACATGCCGCCTGTCGCCAAGACGGGTACCATGGACATCTTCGTCTCGGACCAATTGTTCCGCGAAGGCAAGGTGGCCATGAACATCGACTGGATCGGCCTTGGCGAAGCCTCGCTTGATCCGAAGTCCTCCAAGGTCTCCGACAAGCTGGTCTTCGGCTTGATGCCGGGAACCATGGGGGCCGATGGCAAGATAATCCGCTGGTCCAACATCGGTGGCCAACCTTTCGTGCTGACGACCTGGACGACCGACTCCCAGATCAAGGAAGCGGTTGAGTTCGTGAAGTGGTGGCTGTCCAATGACATCCAGCACCAGTTCGCGCAGGCTGGCGGCCAATCGGCAGTCAAGGCGGTCTATGAGGATCCCAAGTACGTGAGCTACCGTCCTTGGAACCGCGCCTGGGCGCCTTCGCTCGACTGGCAGAAGGACGTGTGGCATGTGCCGCAGTTCTTCGAACTGCTCACCCAGCAGCAGGACCAGTTCGACCTTGCCATCACCGGCAAGCAGGACGCCAAGACCACGCTCGACAGCATCGCCAAGTTCCAGCAGGACAAGCTGAAGGAAGTCGGCCTGATCGAGTAGTATGAAATCGGGGACGCGCCCGAAAGGCGCGTCCCTCCTCTTCATTTTATCTTATCTGACAGTATTGGGGGCCTATGAACACCGCCGTCCGGGATCTTCCCGCTCCAGCCATGTTCGAATTTGACGCCAGTAATTGGAAGCTCGCGATCCTCGCGGGGCTGGCCATATCCATTCTTGCCGCGCTTGCGCTGCCTGCATCGCTATCCTTCTGGGTGATCGGCGCCATGGCTGCGATGATTGCCGCTGTCTTCGCCATCAATGCCTATCGCCGCAAGTATTATGGGGGCCTGCTGGTCGCCCCCGCCATCGCGGTGCTGTTCGTGATGAACATTTTCCCGCTGCTGTGGTCACTCGGACTTTCCTTCTTCGCCTATCAGTCCAACCAGCAGACCATCCGCTTCATCGGCCTCAACAACTACATCAAGGTTCTCACCAACGACATCGCGGCCCCCGCAAACTGGGATGCGCTGATCAATACCGGCATGTTCGTTGTCAGCACGGTTGCGGCGCAAATGATTGCGGGCTTCCTGCTGGCCATGTTGTTTGCCAAGCAGTTTCCCTTGCGGAAATATTTGCTGATCCTGGTGCTGACGCCCATGATGCTGTCGGTCGTCGCCTCAGGCGTGTTCTTCACATACTATTATGACCCGACATTCGGCATCCTGAGCTATGCCATCGGCGAAGTGACTGGCGAGCAGTTCATCCTGATGGACAACAAACTGGGCGCCGTGACGGGAATCGTTTTTGCCGACGCCTGGATGTGGTCGCCCTTCGTCATGCTTCTGGTACTGGCGGGGCTCGTCTCCGTGCCGAAATATCTCTACGAGGCCGCGGCCATCGACCGGGTCTCCAAGTGGCGGCAGTTCTGGACCATCACCTTCCCCTATATCCGCGGGCTTCTGATGCTGGCGCTGCTCTTCCGCACCATCGAGGCCTTCAAACTCTATGACCTGGTCTACATCCTGATCCGCGGCGGGCAGGATACAAAGACGATTGCCTATCTCATCGCCGAAATCGCCAATGAGCAGAACAAGACGAGCGAGGGCGCGGCGCTTTCCTATGTCATTCTCTTCATGGTGATCGTGCTCACCAACCTCTATCTTTACCTGGCGAACCGCCGGAACCAGGGAGCCTGAGCCATGGCGAACAGCACATCGATCTTGGAATGGCTGGGCTTCCGCAAGGCAAGCGGCGTCACGGAAGCAGGCTGGGGCCACACGCTTCTCGTCGGCATAGTCAGCTTCATCTACTTCCTGCCAGTCCTCTTCATCATTTTCACCGCCATCAAGCCGCAGGATCTTGCGCTGTCGGTGCCACCCACGATTTCACCAACCTCCCTCTTTGGGCTCATCCCGGACCAATATGTGTTCACGCCGACACTTGAGAATTTCGGTTCGGTGTTCTCACGCGTGATGACGCCGGGCGGCTCCCCCGAGGCCACAGGCTTTGACCGCTTTTTTTTTTTTTTTATTTTCATATCATCGGTATCGGTGTTGCTTGCCCTCGTCATCGGTACCTTCGCCGCCTATGGCTTCTCGCGCTATCCACTGAAGGGCAACGACACATATCTTTTCATCATTCTCACCACGCGCATGTTGCCGGCGATCGTCATCGTCATTCCGGTGATCTTGATGTTCAGGGTGACCGGGCTTTCCGGTTCCTATCTCGGCATCACGCTGCTCTACACGGCCTTCAACCTTGCCTTCACAATCTGGATGATGAAAAGCTTCTTCGATGAGCTTTCGACCGATGTGGAAGATGCGGCGCGTATCGACGGCTCTTCCGAGGCCAAGGTCTTTCTCAAGATCTGCTTGCCGCAGGTGGTGGCGGGACTTGCCGCCACTTTCGTCTTCGGTCTCATTCTCACCTGGAACGAGTTCCTCTTTGCGCTGCTTCTCTCCAATGCCGATACCCGTACTGTTCCCGTCGCCATGAACCAGGCTGTTTCGTCCGGCGGGCGCGGCACGGATTGGACGCTGCTTGCCTCCATTGAAACCTTGTTCCTCATCCCCGTCTTCCTGGTCACCTTCTTCCTGCAGAACCATCTCCTGCGCGGCGTGACCTTCGGCACCGTGAAGCGCTGATACATGTCCACTATCGAAATACGCAAAGTCACCAAGATGTTCGGCGATTTCACCGCCGTGAAGGACGCCGACCTCAAGGTGGCGGCCGGGGAAGTCGTCTGCCTCCTCGGCCCCTCGGGCTGCGGCAAGACCACGACGCTGCGCATGATCGCGGGGCTGGAGCGGGTGACCGCGGGTGACGTGATCATTGCCGGCAAGAACATGAACGAACTCTCGCCGCAAAAGCGCGACATCGCCATGGTGTTCCAGTTCTATGCGCTCTACCCGGCGCTTTCCGTTGGGCAAAACATCGCCATGCCGCTGCACTACGAAAAGCTCTCCAAGGAGGAGATGGACAAGCGGGTGATGAAGGTCGCCAAGATCCTTCACCTCGACACGGTTCTGGACCGCCTGCCCGGGCAAGTTTCGGAAGGCGAAAAACAGCGCGTTGCCGTGGCGCGCGCCATCGTGCGTGATCCCAACTGCTTCCTCTTTGACGAGCCCTTATCGCGGCTTGACGTCGAGCTTCGTCATTCCATGCGCGGGCAGATCAAGGAAGTTCTGTCGGGCCTTTCCAAGGCGACGGTGATCGTCACCCACGATCAGCTGGAAGCGCTTACCATGGCGGACCGTATCGCCATCATGCGTGACGGTCTCATCGAACAGGTGGGAAGCCCCCATGAGGTGTTTGCAAAGCCCGCCAATGTATTCGTCGCCAGCTTCATCGGCACGCCGCAGATGAATCTCATCGAGGCGAACTTCAAGGGCTATGGCGATGGCAAAGCAAAGGTTGTCTTTGACAAGCAAGAGGTCACCATCGGCGCCAATGCCGGAGTTGCAAGCCTGAAGCCCGGAAAGGTGACAGTCGGCATCCGGCCACGCGCCTTCTCCGTCGCATCGCGCGACACCAAAGACACCATAGATGCTCAAGCCGAGCTCATTGAGCCCATGGGCGCCGAGACGCTGATCCATGCCCGAACGATTACGGGCGGAGACATTCGCGTGGTGGTCACCCGCGACAAGCGCGTGAAGGTCGGAGAGTTGCTGCATCTCGTGCCTGATCCGGCGCAGACACACATCTTCGATGAGAGTGGAAAGGCGGTGCGGGCATGAGCGAAGAAACTTCGGGCATGTCTGCCGTTACCGCGCGCAAACTTGAGTACAGCATCATCGGGCTTGGCGTGGTCGCGCTGGTGATGATCTTCCAACCCTTCAGCATCACGCTCTTTACGATTGGCGCGGTGCTGGTGGTGATTGCCGGGCTCATCAACAATCTCCTGCCCCTGGCGCAGCCGGGTGTTCCGGCGCGCTCGGTTGTGACCGTCGCCATGGTGGTGGCAATGATCTTCTGCATCGTTTTGCTGGTCGCGATCTTCGCTGCCTATCTCTATGGTGTGTTCTTCCTGAAGCCGCCGGATCCCAATACGGTGATGGGCAAGGCCATGCTGAATGCCAGACCCTGGTACATGCACAGCTTCACCTGGACCATTGCCGTGGTCGCCGCCGTTCTGGCTGGGTTGATCACAGTGAAGAGCCGCCGCAAAGTATGAGATTTGACGAGGTCAACCACACTTTTTCCCTCCCCCTTGTGGGGAGGGATCAAGGGTGGGAGTCGCT
>JAIBJH010000346.1 GCA_020029455.1 Hyphomicrobiales bacterium | reverse complement strand
TGGCCCGCCACCTGCACGGCAATTTGCGATTCGACGAGCCGCGGCTGTTCGTTGGCGGTCGCGCGCGCCTGTTCGGTTTGGATGCGCTGTTTCTGCGCTTCTGTTTCTCTCTTGTAAGCTTCGCCCAACTGGTCGGCCAGTTGCTGGCGAATGCGCGCCACCAGGATTTCTGGCGGGATGGCTGGTTCTCCAAGGCGGATTTCCTTGATCTCGACACCCGCCTTGCGGGACTCTGATTTGATCTGATCCTCGATGGTGTCTTCAATCGCTTCGCGGTTCTCAATGAAATCGAGCACCTTCGTCGGGCGCCAGTCATAGCCAATAATCTTGTCGCCTTCCTTTTTCGGAATGCGGATCGAAGAGCCAGCGACGTTGCGCACAATCGAGCGGATGAGCGGCGTCAGGATGCGGTGTTCAATTTCGCTGATGCCACCGACAGACCCGGCGACGATAGGCGCATTCTCTGGGGAAATTTGCGCCACGACGCGCAGCTCCTGAGGAATATCCCAACCTTCAACCTTAACCGAAACAGCGCGGTCTACGGCGCTGTCCGGGATCGCCACATCGGTGGAACTCTCTGATTGCTTGAGATTGCCTTGCTGATCGATGGAGAGATCGATGGCGCGCCGCCTATATCCGCCGCGGTATTCCCAGGTTTGCACCCGCGTATCGACGAATTGATCGACCCGGACATCGAAGAGATATTGGTTCAAACGATAGGAACCGGGTTTCAACACGGTTTCCTGCGGCCCCTTGTAACCGCCGGATTTGATGAATGTCGCGGCATCGAGCGAGGCTTCAAGTTTGTCATCGGCAATGACCGGTGCGATGAACATCCCTTCCGGCATGGGTGAACCGTCAAGCGTTGTGATCTGGCCATAATAGCCTTCCGGAATCTGGACCACGTCGCGCTCTTCAATCTCGGACAGCACGTTGAGCAGGGGGCGGAAATGAAAGCCCGGCCCTAGGATTTCCGACTGCGGTCCTTTTTCGCCATTGACGGCAATGATGCGGCCGGGAGGCAAGTCGGGGGCCATATAAATGCGTTTCAGATGTCCGGCCTTGTCCGCGCTGATCAACACGAAAGAAGTGGATGAGAGCAGGAGCAGTCCGGCAAGGAGCATCAGAGCTCCACCTGCAAAACCGCTGAAAAGACTGTTCAGAACATCCAGCATGGTCAATGAACTGCCCTGCTGGGGTGCGGCCTTGCGCAGGAACATTGCCCGGATGCCAAGAAAGACGAGAAGGAAACCGAAGAACGCGTAAGTCATGACAACCTCCGGGAGGAGAATTACCCTGATCCTACACCTATTTAGTGCGTGGTCTAGGTCCTTGCCACCCGGCGCTGATCGGACGCGCGCCGCGTCAACTTGAGACCGGACCAATCGGCATCGACGGCGCAGACCTTGATATCGACAAGGCCGCATGAAAGTGCGGTCCTTCTGATGTCATCTTCCGAAAGGCCCTTCGAGAGCGGCGATGTTTTCTTCGGCCATGACACCCAGAGCATAATGGCGGGCGGCACGTGCTTCGCCAGCGCCGTAATCTCCTTCAATTCCTTGCTCTCCGTGATGAAGAGATGCAGCGCATCGGCGGCATCGGCCTTCTTCACAATCACCCAGTCATTTGGGCCGTCAATCAAATGGGCATAGTGTTTCGGAGCGTGGAGCGTGCAGACTTTCATGCCCGTCTTGAAGCCAAGCTTTTTCCAGAGAGGCGTTCCGGAGTAGCCGACACTTACCACTTCGTCATTCCATCCGAGCGCAGCGAGAGATGGAACCCAGCTTAGGCGGGCAGCGTCACGGGCCGTCAAGGTAAAATAAAAATCCTATTGCCGGAAAATAGTGCTTGACACCGCGCGGTGAATCTGCTCTATTCCGCTACATTCCGGAATTGGGCCACGGAATGTGGGCAAGAAAGCTCAGCCGCCAACAATAGTCTTGAGCCGATCATGAAGACGACGTTGGGGTGCTGACCATTATCACTCCGCTGGTTGCTTTTCCCCGCATATGGAGACTGCCAAGCTGGGTTCCATCTCGCGCGCTGCGTTCCGCAGCGCTTGGATGGAATGACGGATGGGGAGTGTCGCGGGAGATGCAACAAATCAATCATTGCTTCGATGGAATGACGATTTTTTACCACCCGTCATTCCATCCGAGCGCAGCGAGAGATGGAACCCAGTTCAGTGCGTGACCAGGAAAAGTGGGAACCGGTTTTCCGTCCGATCACGCACCAACTTATCTAGGCGGGCCGTGTCACGCGCCGCAAAGTGAGATTGATCCGCCCACCATCCTTGAGCAATGTCGATGTACCCGACAGCACCCGGTCAATGCCATGGAAGCAAAGGAAACCTTGCGCCAGACTTCCATCACCATCTCCGGAATTTCGGGCCAAGGTCTTCCCGTCTCCGGGTGTGTGGCCTGATAGCGATAACCCGAACGATCCGAGACCCATCCGAGGGAACCGAGATTGGTCATCCGCACACTGAAAGTCCGTCCTGTTCTTGGCATCACCGGCTGGAACAGCGGCGCGGCTTGAACGGAGCTGCGCAACATGCCGGCCAGATTTTCCTGAGAGGTCCGGTTCAGATAGCCGGGATGGTAAATGAGACCTTGCCGCATTGCCGTCACCACATCATAATTTAGGACCGCAAACTCGCCGGGTGCAATGGACAGGAGCAAGACGATGAAGGACTGCAAGTTGATCCGGGGTGGGGAAGCTTTTCATGGCAAGCAGGACCTCGACTATTTTGCAGGTATTTCCGCAGAAACAGCCTCTTCCGAGGCGATCTGCATGCACATGGTGGTGATGCCGCCGGGCGCCAAGGCCAAGGCTCATTACCATGAGGCTCACGAAACGGCGATCTACATGCTGGAAGGCGAGTCAGAAATGCTTTACGGCGAGAAACTGGACAAGGTGATGCGGGTAAAACAGGGAGACTACCTCTATATCCCCGCAATGATGCCGCATCAGCCCTACAACCCGACAGACAGAACCGCCAGGGCGATCATCGCCCGGACCGACCCCAAGGAGCAGGAAAGCGTCGTCCTCCTTTAGCCCTGTGGTCCTCATCACGAATCCTTGATCGGCTTAAACCTGCTCCCTATATAGCCTTTCGAACGCTGGCGGGGCCTCAATTCGGGCCTTTTGTCAGATTTGAAACAAATGGAGGCAGGCCCCGGACACGTGGTTGATCCGGGCCAAGAGCGGTGCCAAAAGGCCGCTTCCGTCTGCCAGCCAATGGAGGTTTAAGACATGGCAAAAGTAATCGGCATTGACCTTGGCACGACGAACTCATGCGTCGCCGTGATTGAAGGCAAGAACCCCAAGGTCATTGAGAATGCGGAAGGGGCCCGCACCACCCCCTCGATCGTCGCCTTCACCGGTGACGGCGAGCAGCTGGTGGGCCAGCCGGCCAAGCGCCAGGCGGTCACCAATCCCGAAAACACCTTCTTCGCCATCAAGCGCCTGATCGGCCGCCGCATGGATGACCCCATGGTGGCCAAGGACAAAAAGCTTGTGCCCTACAACATCGTCAAGGCCGATAATGGCGATGCCTGGGTGGAAAGCCGTGGGGAAAAATACGCGCCCTCGCAGATTTCCGCCTTCACCCTGACCAAGATGAAGGAAACCGCCGAGCGCTATCTCGGTGAGCCCGTCACGCAAGCCGTGATCACCGTTCCTGCCTATTTCAATGACTCACAGCGTCAGGCCACCAAGGACGCCGGCAGGATTGCAGGCCTTGAAGTGCTCCGCATCATCAACGAGCCGACGGCGGCCGCACTCGCCTACGGCCTCGACAAGAAGGAAGCCGGCACCATCGCGGTCTATGACCTGGGCGGCGGCACCTTCGACGTTTCTGTCCTCGAGATCGGCGACGGCGTCTTCGAAGTGAAATCCACCAACGGCGACACCTTCCTCGGCGGTGAAGACTTCGACATGCGGATCGTCGATTACCTTGCTGACGAATTCAAGAAGGAACAGGGCATTGACCTCAGGAAGGACAAGCTTGCCCTGCAGCGCCTCAAGGAAGCTGCTGAAAAGGCCAAGATCGAGCTTTCTGCTTCCATGCAGACGGAAGTGAACCTGCCCTTCATCACCGCTGATGCCTCGGGCCCCAAGCACCTCGCCCTCAAGCTCACGAGAGCCAAGCTCGAGGCCCTGGTGGATGATTTGATCCAGAAGACGGTCGAGCCCTGCCGCCAGGCCTTGAAGGATGCCGGTGTCACCGCAGGCCAGATCGATGAAGTTGTTCTGGTGGGCGGCATGACCCGCATGCCCAAGGTCATCGAAACGGTGAAGCAGTTCTTCGGCAAGGAGCCCCACAAGGGTGTCAACCCGGACGAAGTGGTGGCCATTGGTGCTGCCATCCAGGCCGGCGTCCTGAAGGGGGAGGTGAAGGACGTTCTCCTCCTCGACGTGACCCCGCTCATGGGCATTCCCATGGCACCGCGCGGCATACCCCAGGTCGAAGTGACATTCGACATCGACGCCAACGGCATCGTCAATGTTTCTGCCAAGGACAAGGCGACCAACAAGGAACAGCAGATCCGCATCCAGGCCTCCGGTGGTCTCTCCGACAAGGAGATCGAGAAGATGGTGAAGGAAGCGGAAGCCAATGCCGCCGAAGACAAGAAGCGCAAGGAAGAGGTCGAGGCCAAGAACCACGCCGAGGGCCTCATTCACTCGACGCAGAAGTCGCTGGCTGAATTGGGCGACAAGGCACCGCCGGCGGACAAGGAAGCAGCCGAAGCGGCGATTGCCGAACTCAAGACCGCGATCGAAGGCGGCGATGCCGACCAGATCAAGGAGAAGACCACTGCCTTGGCCCAGGCTGCCATGAAGATCGGCGAAACCATGTACAAGCAGGCAGGTGGCAATGCCGCCGATGCAGGCAGCGGCCCCGACACCTCGGACAATCCCGGTGCCGAGCATGACGACATAGTCGACGCCGATTTCACCGAAGTGAAGGACGACGACAAGAAAGCGTGAGGCAGTGCCCCTCATCCTTCGAGGCTCGTGCGAAGCATTCGCACCTCAGGATG
>JAIBJH010000141.1 GCA_020029455.1 Hyphomicrobiales bacterium | reverse complement strand
AGATTGGCATTCTTCTTGACCAGCGCTTCCAGTGTCCGGTCAATCACCTGCTGGGGAACTTGCGTGCCCGCAGGATTGTCGAAGTAGATGCGCGAGCGGCCTTCATCGCTGATGGCGAGGGACGGAAACTGGCGGCGGACGGCTTCAACGTCCCAGGCGAGGGTCATGGTGAAATTCCTTTGCGCCGAGGCTCTTAACCTCAACCGGGCCTTGTCTCAACCGTCGCTTTCCGGCAATTGGGGGTCGTCGCAGTGGCAGGGTTTTGGGCGGCGCTCCGCTAGCCTGCCCGCAAAGACCAATCGGAGTCTCTTATGAGTGATGCTGGCGAACTTGACCTGAACTCCCTCAATGATGAGGAGCTCACACAGCAAGTCCACGACGACCTCTATGACGGCCTCAAGGAAGAGGTGGTGACCGCCGTGCACATCCTGCTCGGCCGCGGCTGGGCGCCCTACAAGGTGCTCACTGAAGCGCTTGTCGAGGGCATGCGCATCGTCGGCATCGACTTCCGCGACGGCATTCTCTTTGTCCCGGAAGTGCTTTTGGCCGCCAATTCCATGAAGGCCGGCATGGCCATCCTCCGGCCCTTGCTCATTGCCACGGGCGCGCCGCGCCTGGGCAAAATGGTCATAGGAACCGTGAAAGGAGATATTCACGATATCGGCAAAAACCTGGTCGGCATGATGATGGAAGGCGCGGGCTTCGAGGTCATCGACCTTGGCATCAACAATCCGGTCGAGAAATATCTGGGCGCCATCGAAGAACACAAGCCGGACATCCTCGGCATGTCGGCGCTGCTGACCACCACCATGCCCTACATGAAGGTCGTCATCGACACCATGAAGGAGAAGGGCATCCGCGACGACTATGTGGTGATGGTGGGGGGCGCCCCCTTGAATGAGGATTTCGCCAAGGCCGTCGGCGCTGACGCCTATTGCCGCGATGCTGCCGTGGCGGTTGAGACCGCCAAGAGTTTCATGGCCCGCCGCCACAACCTGATGGCCAGCTGAACGCCCGGAGGCACCGCCCAAAAACGAATGCGCCCCCTTGTGGGGGGCGCATCATACCTCTTCCAAGCCGGCTGAACCGGCGAGGAAGCGCTATGTTACATAGCGCCAGCGATCGAGGTGAAGGTCGTGTTCAGGCCGGACGAGATGCTCGGCAGCACGACAACGAGGGCGAGACCCGTAGCAGCAGCGATGAGACCATACTCAATAGCGGTCGCGCCGGATTCGTCCTTGAGGAACTTGAACATACTGATACTCCAGAGTTACTTACAGCACCTATCCACGTCCGACAGCCAGCTTTATGCCGATTGCCTCGTGAATATGGGTCCAATCTATGCGCCATCTCTTAACAGCGACTAAAATCAATCTGGAGGTTTAGAACGGTCTCGTGATTTTGGAAAATGCCAAGTGTTTTTAGTTAATGTCTGGTTATTGATTTCAAGGCCCACTCAGCGAATATGCCCGTCACCCTCAAGCCATCGGAAACCTACGAAAAACACGCGGAAAACGCCCGTGTTTTGCTGATTGCCTGCGGTGCTTTGGCCCGCGAAATCGTCGACCTTGTGGAGCAGAACCGCTGGACCGGATTTGACATCCAGTGCCTGCCCGCCAAATGGCACAACACGCCGGAATTGATCGTGCCTGGCGTTGCCGAAATCCTTGACAAGACCCGCGGGCAATATCTGTCGACCTATGTCCTCTATGGCGATTGCGGAACAGGCGGCCAATTGGATGCGCTCCTGGCCAAGGAGGGAGTCGACCGCATTGACGGCCCCCACTGTTACGCTTTCTTCTCCGGCAATGCCGTCTTCGCAGCGAAGTCAAATGATGAATTCACCGCGTTTTATCTCACGGACTATCTTGCCCGCCAGTTCGACAAGCTGATCTGGGAAGGCTTGGGGCTCGACCGCCACCCGGAACTGCTGAAAGACTATTTCCAGCACTACACCAAGGTTGTCTATTTGGCGCAGGTCGAAGACGCTGACTTGCGAAAGAAGGCTGAAGCTGCCGCCCGCAAGCTCGGGCTGGATTACGAATACCGTTTCACCGGCTACGGCGAGCTGGAAACGGAGTTGCGCGCACGGTCCTAAAATTACGCTCTCTGATATTTCCCGTCAGTGATCTCGTAATAGTCGCCCTTGTCGGCGCAGAAGATGTGGCCTTCGAGATGGAGACCCGTGGGCCCATCGATGGCGCCGGCGGCAATGGAAGTATAGCTGCGCCCATGGCCCTTCCAGAAAAGCAGCGATCCGCATTCCTTGCAGAAGCCACGTTTGGCCATGTCGCTTGCCGCATACCAGGTCAGCGTATCCTGCCGCGTGAAGGTGAGGTGCGGATCATCGCAGGCGGTGAAGGCCGCATAGTGGCCTGATTGCTTCCGGCATTGGCCGCAATGGCAGGCCACCACCTGCCGCAACGGGCCATCCACCTCAAACGCTACGCCGCCGCACAGGCAGCTTCCCTTCTTCATCTCTGCATCTCCTTTGCCAATGCCGCGATATGCTCCGGTCCGATGCCGCAGCAACCGCCGAAGGCTGTTGCACCCAGACCCTGCCAGCGCTTGCTGGCAGCCACCAACTCGCCAGGCGGGATGACATCGACAAACTCCCAGTCCGGAGACTTGAAGTAACCGCTCTCCGGATAGACGCCGATGGGACCATGCCAATGCCGCTTCAAAATCTTGATTGCCTCATCCGTATCATTGGGCGATGTGTGCATGATGCACATGACGTCTGGCTTGAGCGCGGCAAGTGCCCCTGAAATATCATCTAATGAGCAATCGGCACGGCCCCAGCCTTGCAATTCGCCGCTCTCGCCACGCTCTGCCGATAGGCCGATCCATACGGGGAGGCCCGTCGCCAGCGCGGCCTCGCTGGCATAAACGGCGTAATCCGTATCGCGCATCATCTCCATCATGATGAGGTCAACGCCCGCTGCCTTGAGTCCATCCGCCTTCATGGTGAAAAGGGCGCGAGCCTTTTCCTCCTCCCATTCATGGGCGAGTTGGTTGCGGTCGGAGCCGGATTGCATGGGTCGCATGGTGGACATGGAACCCGCTACGCAAACGCCACTGTCCTTCGCCGCCTCTCGCGCATATTGCACGGCCATTTTGTCGATGCGCGGCACCTCCGCCGCACGCCCGATATGAGTGAAGAGCAGGGGGCTCGTGGCATAGGTATTGGCTGTCACGATATCGGCCCCTGCCGCCACATAGTCCGCATGGACGGCACGCACGATATCGCCATGGGTGAGGTTGGCATCGGCGCACCAGGTATCGCCGCTCATGGGCGCCCCGCGCCGCTGGATGTCCGTGCCAGTGCCGCCATCGAGGATGATGATCTCTCCTCGGCGCAGCATGTCCTTGATCCTGCCGTAACTCACAACAACTCCTTTGCCCGCTCTCTGACGAAGGCCTTCATGTGAAAGGCCATCTGCGCGGGTGAATAGGTAAATGTCTTTCCCACCGGGCATGCAAGCCTTGCCTTGCAACCGCCGGGATCACAACTCTGTGTGCGATCAAGCAGAATATGTTGCCCGCAGGCGGCAACATCATAGCTCTTCCCGTCAAAGGCATGGACAGGACAGGCGGAAAGGCAAGGTTTCGCGGCACAGCCGTCACAAGGGCTCGCACCCGCATCATGCCGCGGCAGGTCAAACGCCACCGGAAAGAGCAGGGCGGCTCGATAGGCATGCCATAGACCATAGGTAGGATGAATGTTGAGCCCCAATGGAGAGACATACCCGCCGCCACCCCGCCGCGCCCAGGTCAGGAAGGGCAGGTGTGGGCGATCGAATGGGTAGACAGCCTTTGAATCAAGATCGGCAGCAAGCTGATCGATGGAGTCGCGAGTCCAGTCATCCATCAGGTCAGCCGCCGGATTGCGCTCCGATGCGAAGCGCCGGAACATCTCCGGCCCCGCATTTCCGATGAGGATTACGAATTTTGCGTCATCAGGAACATCATCAGTAGGTTTCGGCACAAACCAGCCGAGCGGTGTGAATCCTTCTCGCCGGATACGCATGAGCACGGGATGTTCCATTCCCTCTCATATCATTCTTTGATAGGGGTAGTTTTCCAAAACCGTCATCCCGGCGAAAGCCGGGACTCATTGAACCCTTTCGATGGGTGCACGCGTTGATCCTCTTCAGGGGATCCCGTGTCGCGCTTCGCTTGCACGGGATGACGATTTTGCAACTTAGAGCCACCTAGGATCGCCGGGTTCCATCACCTCACGCGGCAGCCTGATGTCGTGCTTGGCGCGGATCGCGTCATCGACATCCCGGGGGATGTAGTTGGGATAGTAGGTCGAAAGGATCTCCATCTTCCGCGCATGGGCGCGCTCGATGAGATCGGGCTTGCCCGCCTCATTCCATTCCTTGGGGCTCATGCGGTTGGCGATATGCGGATAGACATATTCCTTCTGCATCAGCGTCAGCGTCTGGTTGCTGCCGAGATAATGCCCCGGTCCCGCGAGGCACACCTCCGCTATCACATCGAGCGACAGGCTCTCGTCATTGACTTCGATGCCCCGCACATTGCGGTTGATCGATCCCAACATGTCATTGTCGATCAGCAAACTCTCAAGACAAAAGCCGAGCAGTGAGGCATGCATGCCCGCGCTCTCATACATCATGTTGATGCCGGTCATGGCCGCGATGCCAGCCGTCACACCCTTCTCATAGCCCGCCTGCATGTCCGGCAATTTGGAATCGCACATGCCGGCGGCGGAACCCACCGTGAGATTATAAAAGTGGCCCATCTGGGCGCACCCCGCCGTGATCAGCGCCTGCTCGCCCGAACCGCCTGACATCGCGCCCGTGCGCAAGTCAGAGACGAAAGGCCATGGACCCCAGATCGCCACCGCGCCCGGAACCACGCAATTGATATAGACAAGGCCAGCGAGGCATTCCGCCACCGCTTGCACAACCGTGCCCGCAAGCGCCGCAGGGGAAGTGGCGCCAGCCTGCGCAGCAGAAAGCAGCAGCACCGGCATGCCACCCCTTGCTGCCGCTTCGAGGCAGCGGCAGGCATCCTCAGCGAATTTCAGCGGCGGCACCACAAAACAGTTGGACTGCGACACGAAGGGCCGCTCGCGCCACTTCTCTTCGCTACCCGCAATGGCGTGAAGGATTTGCAGGCACTCATTCACATGGGCAGGGTCCACCATGCTGGTGCCCACATGCTTCTGCGTGCCCGCAAGGCAGGCATACATGGTGTTGATGTCGAGGTCGTGCCCCGTGATCATGTCGCGCGCCGTGATCGGGCGTTGAAAAAAGTGAATGTGTTCGCACAGATCGACGATGCGCCCCGCATCATAAAGATCGACCAGCACAGACTCGCGATATTCACGCTTCAATGGTTCGACGATATGGACTGCCGCGCCCGCCGTACCGAAATAGACGCGGCGACCCGAAGGCTCCATGTCGTGTTTCGGATCGCGGCCATGCAGCACAAAATTGCGCCGTGCCTTGGCGATTGTTTCCTCAACAAGTGTCGCCGGAATGCAAAGCCTGCCCTTGTCACTCATCCAGCAGCCGCGCGCCGTCATGGCCTCGACGCAGGACGGAATGGCGCTGCCAAGGCCGATTGTTTCAAGGATGTGCAGCGCCGAGCGGTGGATGCGCTCCATGTCCGCATCCTTCAGCGGCCGGTATTGTCCACCCGACATGCCGGGGCGCACGGCCGACTCTTCCAGTGTCAGGGGTCGCGCTCGCATCGCGCGCCGCGCATCGCGGCCGCCGCGGCGCTTGGTGAGGTCTTCGGTGAGAGTCATGGACAGTCCTGTTTCGCCCTATTTTGCGCCCGATTGCCTGTCGCCGGAAGCGCTAGAATGGCCGTCTTTGTGTTCGAAAAATCTAACCACAGAGCCGGGTATGAGGCAAATTGCAAACCTAACAACTTGAAAAGATATGTGTTATGTCAACCGTAGAAATCCATTGGTGAAGCCAATTGCCCAAGCGTGATCTGCCCCCTTTGCGTGCCCTGACGGCCTTTGAGGCTGCGGCAAGGCTCGGCAGTTTTCGCGCCGCCGCCTCGGAACTCGGCATCACCCGCTCTGCCGTTTCCCACCAGATCAAGCTGCTGGAAGACCGGTTGGGGATATCGCTCTTCCGCCGCGACGCACGTCGCGCCGAACTGACGACTGTGGGCCAGGCCTATTTCCCCACCGTGCGCGATGCCTTCGACCAGATCGAGGCCCACACGCGCGCCGTGCGCCCCAGCGCCGTTGACAACGAGCTCACCATCCAGGTCTATGTCACGGTCGCCATCAAATGGCTGATCCCGCGCCTCCATGATTTTGAGCGCCGGTTCCCTGACATGAAGGTGAGGCTCTCCACCTCCTATGTCGATTGGGATTTTGACGAACGCAACGTCGACGTGGGGCTAGTGTTGGCCCGCAACAAGCACCCCGGCCACTACTATGCGCCCTTGTTCCAATCCATGCTGGTGCCTGTGTGTTCACCGAAACTTTTGCAGGGTGAAAGCGGCCTCAGGAAACCCGCCGACCTCGTCAAGCACAAGCTGATCGACGTCTATACCGCCGAGGAAGACTGGCAGATCTGGCTTGATGCAGCAGGCGTAAAGGACGTGAAGCCCGCCAACCGCCTCGCGGTCGACAGTTACATCCTCGCGCAGGAAGCGGCAATCGAGGGCAGGGGTGTCGCCATGACCATCGGCCCCTTCGCCACGGAAGAAATCAAGCTGGGCCGCCTCGCGCAGCCTTTCGGCTTGCGCGTGCCGCACCGCCACCAATGGTATTTCGCCTGTCTGCATGAGAGCCGCAAGAAATCCAAGGTGCGCCGCTTCGAGGAATGGTTGGTGAAACAGGTGGCGAGCGACCCAGCATTGAGCAACTACAAGATCCCCGGAAAGGCCGCATGAGCGAGATTGTCCCTGAAACGGCCCGCCGCCACCGCAGAGAGGGCACGAGGCGCCCCGCCGCCACGGGCATTCAGCAACAGGCGCGCATCAAGAGCAAGCGCGTCTTCCCGCCCGTGAACCTGCTGAGTACCGACGAAATCGAAAGCATTCATCGCTCATCGCTGAAAGTGCTTTCCGAAATCG
>JAIBJH010000140.1 GCA_020029455.1 Hyphomicrobiales bacterium | reverse complement strand
CGCTTGCGGCTGTTGCGGCATTGGGGCGGTATTCAGGACATGACGCCCGATGGCTCGCCTTTCATCTGTCGCACGCCCATCCGCAACCTCTATCTCAATGGCGGCTGGTGTTACCAAGGCTTCAAGGCAACGCCCGCTTCCGGTTTCACCTTCGCGCACACCATCGCCAACGACAGTGAGCACGAGCTCAACCACGACTTCACGCTCGACCGTTTCGAGAAGGGCCGCGAGCTTGATGAGTTTGGCATCGGCAACTGGGCTTACAAGCAATGAAGATCACCTGCCCCCATTGCGGTGACAGGGACTGGAGCGAATTCCGCTATGGCGGAGACGCTTCCAAGGCACGGCCCAGGCACGGCACCGGTGATGCCAAGGCGTGGCACGATTACTATTTCCTGTTCGACAATCCCAAGGGCATGCACACGGAATATTGGCAGCATGTGCTGGGCTGCAGGCAGTGGTTTGTTGTGAAGCGCAACACAGCGACAAATGAGATGATCGGGGGCGGGGAGTGAGCGGTGAGAGAAATTCGGCCCTCCCCTCAAGGGGGAGGGTGACCGCGAAGCGGTCGGGTGGGGTGACGCGTGCGCGCCAGTTCCGCAACAACATGACCGATGCGGAATGGAAGATGTGGTTCATCCTGCGCGACCTGAACTGGCCAACTGCCCATTTCAGGCGCCAGGTGCGGATTGGACCATACTATGCCGATTTCTTGAGCCATGCATTCGAGACGATCATCGAAGTGGATGGGTCGCAGCACGGCGAAGTGACCGGCAGCAACCATGATGCGATCCGCGATGCTTTTCTGCGCAAGGAAGGTTTTTCCATTCTGAGATTCTGGAACCTCGATGTGCTCCAGAACCCTTCTGGAATTCATGATGCCATTGCGGCGCACTTGTCTGCGCTGACCCCCACCCCGCGGCTTTGCCGCGCTCCCTCCCCACAAGGGGGAGGGTCGAATGAGGGGAATTCAGTATGACCGGGTTTCGCCGCATAGAGTCTGGTGGAAGGGTGGACCGGACGCTGCCGCTTGCCTTCACTTACAATGGAAAGGCGCTCAACGGATTTGCGGGCGATAGTTTGGCTTCGGCATTGCTTGCTAACGGCCAGATCACCATCGGGCGGAGCTTCAAGTATCACAGGCCGCGCGGTTTTCTGTCGGCAGGATTGGAAGAGCCCAACGGCCTGTTCACGCTGGGCAGTGGAGCGATGACGGTTCCCAATGCCATTGGAACAGTCACGGAGCTGAGGGAAGCATTGGCTGCACGGAGCCAGAATGCCTGGCCTTCTCCTGACTTCGATGTGATGGCGGTGAATAGCTGGGCATCACCGCTGTTCACGGCAGGTTTCTACTACAAGACTTTCATGGGGCCCTTGCAGAAATCCTGGATGTTCTATGAGCCCTTCATTCGCCGTGCCGCAGGGCTCGGACGGGCGACGGAAGAGAAGGGCAATCAGCGCTACGACCAGCGCAATACATTCTGCGATATTCTTGTGATCGGCTCAGGCCCTGCGGGCCTCGCGGCGGGTGTTGTCGCGGCGCAAGCGGGAGCGCGGGTCATCATCGCCGAGCAGGATTTCGAGGCGGGTGGCAGTCTGCTTTGTATGAACATTGGCGCACTGGAGACATGGCGGGCGGATTGCGTGGCGCGGATCGCGAAGTGCAGCAATGCGCGGCTGGTGACACGCGCAACCGTGCAGGGCCTCTATGACGGCAAGCAGGCCGTGATGAGCATCGTTGATCCTGCGACCGGAAACGTGAGGTTGGAAGTTATCCGCTTCGCCGCCGTAATCAATGCGGTCGGTGCTTTCGAACGGCCCTTGGTGTTTCCGAACAATGACAGACCGGGCGTGATGTTGGCGGGCGCGCTCCGCACTTATCTCAACCGCTTTGCGATTGCGCCGAAACAGCGGGCGGTGATCGTCACCAACAATGACAGCGCCTATCAAGCGGCCTTTGATCTTGCAGAGGCCAATGTCGCTGTGACAATTGCGGAACATCGTTCCAGTTCTTCCGGCGAGCTCTTGGCCAAAGCGGCGCAGCTTGGCATCGCGATTTTTCCCAACAGTGGTGTTGCGGATGTGCTGGGCCATCCGGCAATCACTGCTGTGCGGCTGGGCGGGCGGCATGCCGTCACCATCGAATGCGATGCATTGGGTGTGAGCGGCGGATGGAACCCGGTGGTGCATCTCACATCCCATGGCGGCATAAAGCCAAACTATGAGCCAAGGATCGCCTCTTTTGTGCCGGGCGGTTTTGCGGAAGGACATTTCGGGGCGGGCAGCGTACTCGGCCATTTTGGTACATTGGCCACGATCCGCGACGGGGTGAAGGCTGCGCAACAGGCGCTGACCTATCTCGACCTCAATGACGGCGAAGAGATCGAATTCCCCGCCATACGTGCAGACCGTGCCTATGGCATACAAGCTGCGTGGACGCCGGTTGAAGGTGCAGAGAGTGGCAAGGCCTTTGTCGATTTTCAGAATGACGTGACGCTGAAAGACGTGAAGCAGGCGCATCAAGAAGGTTATTCAAACGTCGAACATCTGAAACGCTACACCACGCTCGGCATGGGCACGGACCAGGGCAAGACATCCAATGTGAATGCGCTGGCGATCATGGCAGGCTTACGCGGCATTGATGTTGCGAACGCAGGAACTACGACGTTTCGTCCGCCTTTCTCCCCTATGACCATTGGCGCCATTGCGGGTCGCAGCATTGGCAAGCACTTCCGCCCTACGCGGCGCTCGCCGCTCCACGACTGGAACGAGAAGAACGGGGCCACCTTCATCGAGGCGGGGCCGTGGTTGCGTGCCTGGTACTTTGCTTGGGCGGGTTCTTCACCCGAGACCGCCTACATCAAGGAGATGGAGCTGGTGCGGCGCGGCGTCGGCATTGCCGATGTTTCGACACTGGGCAAGATCGACGTGCAGGGGCCGGATGCGGCGGAGTTCCTCAACCGCGTTTATGTGAACGGTTTTGCCAAGCTGCCCATCGGCAAGGCGCGCTATGGCGTAATGCTCAATGATGATGGCGTGGTGCTCGATGATGGCACGACGAGCCGCATTTCCGAGACGCAGTTCTATATGACGACCACGACGGCGCAGGCCGGCGAGGTGATGAGCTGGCTCGAATATCTGCTGCAATGCCATTGGAGGGATCTCGATGTGCATGTGGCCTCGCTCACTGATGAGTGGGGTGGCATGGCTGTATCGGGGAAAAAATCGCGCGAGGCACTGCAACTGGCGTTTCCTGATGCCGATGTTTCGAACGAAACGCTGTCCTATATGGGCGTGAAGGACGTTTCCTTTGGTGGCACGACGGTACGGCTGATGCGGCTCTCTTTCTCGGGAGAGCTTGCCTATGAAGTGCATTGCCCGGCCAACTACGTCCAAAGCCTGTGGGAACACATCATGCGGGCGGCAGAGCCGCTCGGCATCAAACCCTATGGGCTTGAGGCGCTGGCGTCTCTGCGTATCGAAAAGGGCCATGTGGCGGGGCTTGAGCTCGATCATCGCAACACACTTGACGATCTGGGCCTCGGCAAGATGGCGGCGAAGGAGAAGCCCTATATCGGCAAGGAATTGCGCTTCCGCGAGGCTTATCAAGCGCCAGATCGCTGGTCACTCGTAGGGCTTGAATTGCTGGAACCGGAGAAGAAGCTGCGCGGCGGGTCCATTCTTTTTGCTGCTTCTGATGAGATCAAGGGCCATGGGCGTGGCTACATCACCTCAGTGACCTGGAGCACGGAGCTTCAGAAGTTCATTGCTCTTGGACTCTATCAAGGCGGATTGAAGCACGAAGGTGAGGAGATCGTTGCCGCGTTCCCGCTGAAAAACGAGCAGGCCAGATTGAAGATCGTATCGCCGCATTTCGTCGACAGGGAAGGAGCGCGGCTCCATGCTTGAGGCACGGTCACCTTTGGGAGTTGCGGCGCGCTTCGAGCGGCCCGGCGTTGTGCTTGAAGAGGCCGCGGATTTTACGCTGACGCAGGTGGCGGGTGAGACTGGAACGCTCAGGAAATTGCTGGGCAAGATTCCTGGCAAGGTTGGCGTGGCGCAAGAGCATGATGGCCGCACTATCTTCAAAACAGGCGTCAAGCAGCTGTGGATTGTTGGCGAAGCGCCCGCCGCCGCAGATGGCGTCTTTGTGACACCTTTGTCCTCCAGCCGGACACGGATTGCTCTCTCAGGAGGCCGGGCACGTGACGTGCTGGCAGCTTCGGTGTCGATTGACTTCCATGAGAAGCATTTCAAGCCGGGGCAATTCGTGATGACGGGCATTCACCACACGCCTGTGCTCATACATAGCGTGGGCGAACAGTCCTTCCATATCTACGCCATGCGAACCTTCGCGCTCGCTGTATGGGAATGGCTTAGTGATGCGGCGGAGGGTCTGTGATCGCGCAATGACGGGGCTGTCGCAGAATTCCGTTTCCTGGCCCAGCAAGAGCAGGGAAATCGAAAACCACCATTTCAACTCAAGGACCTGGAATGATTTTTCTTTCCGATCCGATGATATTTTTGTGGCGACCTACGCGAAGACCGGTACAACCTGGATGCAGCAAATTGTGTTGCAGTTGCTCTTTGAGGGCAGCGAGGACGCGAGTGTCGCCGGTGTTTCGCCCTGGATCGATTTTCGCGCCTTGCCGCCGGAAATGTTGCAACGGGTTGCTGCACTGGAACATCGGCGGGTATTGAAAACACATCTGCCCCTTGATGCCTTGGTTTATTCAAAGCAAGCGAAATATATCTACATCTGCCGTGATGGCCGTGATGTTGCGTGGAGCCTGTTCAACCACTATTCCAACCTCACCGAGGATTACTACAGGCTGATTAATGACACACCAGGACGGGTTGGCCCGCCGTTCCCGAAATGCGATGTTGATGTGCACTCATTCTACAAACGATGGCTGGCGGAAGATGGCCACCCTTATTGGCCGTTCTTTTCTCATGTTGCCTCCTGGTGGAAGTATCGCCACCTTCCCAATCTCGTGCTTGTGCATTTTGCTGATCTTAAGCGCGATCTTGAAGGTGCAATTCGCAGGCTTTCTGAGTTTCTGGAAATTTCTGTCCAGCCGTCTGCAATGGCCAGGATTCTTGAGCATTGTTCCTTCGAATACATGAGGGAGAATGCTGATCGCATGGCGCCACGGGGCGGCGCAGCCTGGGAAGGCGGCGCAAAAACCTTCATCAACAAGGGCACCAACGGCCGCTGGAAGGAACTGCTATCGCAGCGTGATATCGATGACTACGAAACTCTGGCACGCCAGCAACTTGGATCTGATGGTGCAAAGTGGCTTGCAGACGGCGGCTGGCTATAATGTTCGCTTGATATCAGCGGACGTGCCGCCGGTGATTTCCACAAGATCGCTCCAGGTGAGTTGGAAAACGGCATTGGGCGTGCCTGCTGCTGCCCAGATCAAATCGTAGTTCTTCAAGTCCTGATCCAGTACGATGGCGGGCAGTACCTTGTGGGCGACTGGAGCGACACCACCGGGAGCAACGCCGGCATTTGCCATCACGAAATCTGCATCTGCTGACTTCACTTTCTCGCCCAGCAGGGCGCTGACCTTCTTTTCGTCCACGCGGTTAATGCCGGAGGCAATCACGAGGACCGGCTTCTGGTCCTTCACCGTCTTCAGCATGATGGACTTGGCGATCTGCGCCACCGTGCAGCCCACTGCCGCTGCGGCATCGGCCGAGGTTTTGGTGCTTTGCTCGAATTCAACAACACGGAAGCGACTACCCAAGGCCGCCTGCACACGCAACGCATCGGGATGGGAAGCTGGCTTCATGCGATGTAGTTAGATCAGGGATTTGAACGAGTAGCCAGTGCCTTTGACCTGGAGCGAGCCGATGCCGGGAAAATCGAGATGAGCGCCAGCAACTGGCACTTGTTCGCGAGCGACCCGCTCAAAAAAACGCTTCCTCGTTTGCCGGGCTGCATCTCTGTCAGTGTCGAACTCCCAAACTATTTCCGGATGCTCAAATTGAAGATCAGGCTTATGAACAATGTCACCCCAAATCAGCAGTTGCTCATTCTTGCTCGTAACCCAATAGGCGGTATGGCCAATTTCATGGCCGTGAGCCGCCATTGCGGTGATGCCGTCGATAATGGTGTCACCATCCTGAACCGGCCGCAGTGCGGCGAACACAGGCGAAAGGCGCGACTCCGCTTTGAACAGTGCGTGTTCATTGGAGGAGACAAAGATTTGGCTTGCATTGGGGAAAGCGATTTCATCATTGGGCATTACCAGCCCATTGATGTGATCCACATGAGTGTGGGTAATCGCAACCGTTGTAACAGCATCGCGCGCAATTCCAGCTTCCGCCATGGCGTCGTAAAGCCTGCCTGTCGTATCGCGCCACGCACTCGAAGAACCAGTGTCGATCAGGATCGATTGCCCGGAAGTCTTGACGAGGAACGCCTGAACGGGAAGCGCGAATTCCTCGTTCACCTTGGGCGCGAAGTCCGGATTTGAGAAATCGACGCCTATCAGGCAGTTGAATCGCATCATGGCGTAGCCATCACTGAGAGCGATCACAATGGCATCACCAAGCGAATACTCAGCAAAAAGCTCGCCTCTACGCACAAGCTTCATGGTGCTATCCCCTCATCCTTTCACCCTTGGGATCGAAGAGGGGTTCAGTGATGATGGTGGCTTTGCGCATGGCACCGATGATTTCGATCTCGAAGGCGCCGCTCGATGTGTCGTCTGCTAGTTCCTTCGGCACATAACCTTGCGCTATGGATTTGTTCACAAAATGGGCGAAGCCGCCGGAGGTAACCCAGCCCACCACCTTGCCCTTATGGAAGATGGGTTCATCGCCCAGCACATCGGCGGTCTTGGCGTCGACGATGAATGAGACGCGGCGCAGCTTGCCGCCATTGCGCTTTTCCTCCATGGCGGCGTTGCGGCCGATGAAATCATTCTTGGTGAGATCGATGAAGCGGTCCATCTGGGCTTCGAAGCCGCCATAGATGGGGCGAAGTTCCCGGAACCAGGTGGGGAAGTTTTTCTCCAGGCGCATGGAGAGAAGGGCGCGCATGCCGAAGTTGACGATGCCATGCTTCTTGCCGGCTTTCACAATCGCATCGTAGAGCCGGCGTTGGTATTCGGGGCGAACCCAGATTTCGTAGCC
>JAIBJH010000139.1 GCA_020029455.1 Hyphomicrobiales bacterium | reverse complement strand
AAACGGCTGCGGGGCCAAAGGCAGTATAGACAAAACCCGTCAGCACGCCGTTCGAAGTGCCGAAGCGGTCAATGCCGTCGCGCAACTGGCCAATGCTGACGCCTGTTAGCGCCTCAATACGGAGACGCTTTGTGCCATCCTGAGCATTGTGAACAAGAATATTGCCATCCGACGCCCGGGCCACCGCCGCAATGTCATAGCTTGCACCGACACTGATGGTCCTGCCCCAGGAACGTTGGAACCACAGCGTGTCTACGCTGCCGGAAGTTTTGCGCCAAGCCTCTTCCCAATGGGCGTTCTCGCCCGCGAGCCGTCCCAGTTCACGAATCTCGGCATTAAATGCCTCAGAAATAGCCACGCGGTTGCGGGCGTTTTCGGCCCGGTTGCTACTGATCTCGACGTAAGACAGCAAATCATAGGTCAAGCCGACCGCGCCCAGTGCAGCGAGCGCCAGCGGCAGAACAATAGCAATCAAGAAACGCCAACCGGTAATGGCGCGCATGCATGACTTCCCCTAAACCACACTCAACTTGGGGTATCTCTTGTTAAAGCTACTTTACTTCTCTGCGCAAAAGTCCATCGGCGGACCACGGCATGGGCGAAGAGCGAGATTATGGTTAATGCGGAGTTAACGCCGTCAACCACCGTCGCCCCGCGCCATGCTGACCACGTGGTCTGCCGCCCGGCCCGTCAGTTCAGCCAGATGGTCGAACTGAGTGACGAATGTACCAACGCCGGCGGTTGCCGACCTGATCTCGATAATGAGCGAAGCCACTTCCGATTCCGGCATGTGGGCCTTGACCGTGTCCCAACCCGCCCAGCCGTCACGCGCATCAAAACCTAACAGTTGTCCGCGATGGCCGGTCACGATCTGATTAACACGCGCCGTCGCATGATTGGGCACATGGATTTCGACGGCAAGAATGGGCTCCAGCAGAACCGGCGAACACTGCGGCATGCCTTCCACCATGGCGATGCGCGCGGCCGTCTTGAACGCCATCTCAGATGAATCCACGTCGTGGTAAGAGCCATCGGAGAGGTTCACCGCAAAATCGACGACGGGAAAGCCCAGCGTGCCCTTATGCATCCAGTCCCGGACGCCGTTTTCGACCGCCGGAATATACTGCTTTGGCACGACGCCGCCCGTGATCGTATCAGTGAACTGAAAGCCCGAGCCGCGCGGCAAGGGCTTGATCTGCACCACCACATCACCGTATTGGCCGTGACCGCCCGATTGCTTCTTGTGTCGGCCACGCACACTGACCGGCTTGCGGATTGTCTCCTTGTAAGCAATACGTCTGGGCTTAGTCTGGGCATTGACGCCGAATTTATTAGAAAGCCGCTCCACCGCCACGCGCAGATGCATTTCGCCCTGCCCCCAAACCACCATGTCACCCGTATCATGATCATGCGTGAAGGCAAGCGATGGGTCTTCCTCCAACAGCCGGTGAATGGCCGTGGTAAGTTTCACCTCGTCCTTCTTGTCGGCAACCGTGACGGCAAAGCCATAGACTCCGGTGCTCGCCTGACCACGAACAAGTTGCGGACAGCTTCCCTTTGCCGACGACAGCGTGGCGCCTGTCATGACATGTTCAAGGCGGCCCAATGCCACGACCTGTCCAGCGCCAGCCTTCGAAGTCTTCTGAGGTTGCGTGCCTTGAAAAGCTGTAATCCCTGCAATGCGGTTTTCCCGCCCCTGTCCGTCATAGAGAACCATGCCATCTGCCGCCTCGCCTGCAAGAACGCGTGCAACCGACAGCTTACCGCCCTGATTGCTGTGCTGCGTCTTGATGACTTGCACCAGAGCATTGCCATTGGCCTTGGCATTGAGCCGGGCGCAGGTTTCGGCGATGCCGCTGATGTCATGGCGGATGGTCTTGAGAAGGCGGCCGATGCCATTGCCATGTTCGGCGGAACCGAACAGCACCGGTACTACATGGCCCTCGCGAATGTCGCGCGTCAAATCCGAGAACACCTGTTCACGCGGCGGATCGAGATCGGCGAGCAGCTGTTCCATCAGGGCATCATCATGGTCGGCAAGTGATTCCAGCATGGTGAAGCGCTCGCTCTTTTCCAAATCCTTGATGTCGGCTGGCATCTCGACCATCCGGCTTTCCGCTAGTTCCTGGTAGATGTGGGCTCGCTCCAGCGCGAGATCGATGAAACCCGTCACTACGCCTTTGCTCCAGATCGGCAGTTGCCTGAGCACGAGCGCCTTGGAGCTTGCAGGCTGCATCCATTGCAGCACATCGCGTGGGCCTGCTTCGGCCTTGTCGATCTTGTTCAGGAAAATAATGCGTGGGATCCCCACTTCATCAAGTTGCCGCAAGATGAGCTGCAGGGCCGGGCTCTTCTTCTCATCGGCATCAACGACGACGATCGCGGCATCGCAAGCTGGCAGGATGGAGCGCGCATCGATGGCAAATTCTATGGAGCCCGGACAGTCGGCGAAGGTGATCTGCTCGCCCATGAAATTAACCGCGGCAAAATTGACTTCAACGCCCATGGCGTGCGCCCTGGCTTCTGGCGAGGTATCCCCCGCAAGCGATCGGTCTGCCGCCTTGCCCTGGCGGTTAGTCGTGCCGGTCCGGAAAAGGATTGCCTCAAGGAGAGTGGTTTTCCCGCTCTGATAGGGTCCGACGATGGCAATCAACCGTGGACCCGCATCTCGTCTGCCGTTGGCAACACTCATGGCTTATCCTCCCGCATTTGCACAAGCATGGAGGCGACCCTGACCAACGGCTTGGAACCGCACCCAGGGCAGCTCCATTCATGACTGTGACTCTTTATTGAAGACCCCGCAAGGGGTGAGGCATTTGTTCAAGCGGTCATACGGGCGACGACGGCGTCAATGTGCGCTGCAGCGCAATCAAAGGCCGGAAAGTCTACCGTCGCTTCATCGAAAACCAGATTGAAATCGGTTCCCGCAATCAGAATCGCTTCCACGCCATCACGCCTACAGATTTCTTGCGCGATGGATTTGACCTCATCCACATTGGCCGCAGAGGTTTTCCCCTTTTGCGCGAGTTCAAGATATACCCGGTGAATCTCGTCTATCTCAACCGCACGTGGATTGACGATATCAAACTCCCCAAGTGCACCGAAGAAACGCTGCTCAATAGTGAACCGCGTGCCGAATAGTGAAATCCTCCGCAACCGCCTTGCCCGAAGCCCCTGCGCCGTCGTTTCAAGCATGCTGAGCAGCGGCAACTTCAACTGTCGCTTTAACTTCTCCTCGCAAATGTGAGGTGTCACTGCCGGAATGGCGATAAAATCTGCGCCAGCCTTTTCCAGTACTTGCCCAAAGCTTGAAAGATAACTTGCAAGCTCGTCAATCTCGCCAGCGGTAACCAGCGCCAGCGCATTTGGCGCATGGGCATGAGCCATGGTGATCCGCGGCACGAAACCGCGCGAGGCGCAAGCCTCAGCAATACGGCTATAGTAGAGCGCCGCCGCACCAATACCGAGCCCGCCGATCAGGCCAAAATGTGCAGAATCCCTCATCGGCCCAACCTAAAGCAAAAGACGGTCAATTGAACTCAATTGACCGCCGTTTTGCAGAGGTGTGTGTTGGTTGTCAGCTTGTTATTTGCTGACGTGGTGACGGCGCAGATGCAGGCTTGCAACGCCTGCCGCCACATTGAGCCCCGTCTGGGCCTGAACGCTGATCGGCTGCAAGTTGACCGACTTGCGGAAACCACCCACAAGCACATTGGCACCAAGGCCGAGGCCAACCGTCGCTTCCGCTCCGGCGCCCGTGTAGCTGCCCTTGAGGGAACCGGACTTCAGCTTGCCAGGGGCGAAAACAACCCAGCCCAGCATCGTCTCATGGGTAATGCCAAGGTCAAGGCCAAGCTTGCCGATCGAGCCGGTGTAATATTCTTCGTGGCCGCCGCCAGCCGGGGTGAACACGCAATCCACGTCCTTTGACGAGCCGACGATCCAACCGATGCCACGGTCAGCATGGCACTTGAGAACCCCCAACTTAACCCCGCCTCCGGCCGAAGCGGAACCCGCACTCAAGGCCATGACGGCAGCGGAAATGATTGCAATGACTGTGTTTTTCATGATTTCCTCTTTCTGATAGAGTGCCGGATAGACCCCCTTCATGGCGGGAATGCGGCTGGGGGCCAATGGGTTCCGCACCATGCAAATGTAGTGGGCCTCAGGTAAGATTTCCACAAAAACGCTGGATGCGCTGGCAGGCATCTTCCAGTGTGGGCGTGGCGGTTGCATAGGAAATGCGGAAATAGGGCGAGGTGCCGAAAGCCGCGCCATGAACCGCTGCAACGCCTTCTGCTGCCAGAAGTTCGCTCACAAAATCCTCGTCATTGCCGATTGCCTTGCCCGAAGGAGCAGTCTTGCCGATGGCGCTCGTGCAAGACGGATAGACATAGAACGCACCTTCCGGCGTAGCGCAGGTCAATCCCTTGGTCTGATTCAGCATGGACACGACGAGATCGCGGCGCTCCTTGAACACCTTGTTGTGCTTCTCGATGAAATCCTGCGGGCCGTTGAGGGCTTCAACCGCCGCCCATTGCGCAATAGAAGATGGATTGGACGTGGACTGCGACTGCAGCTTGGCCATGGCCTTGATAAGCGGTTCAGGCCCCGCGCCATAGCCGATGCGCCAACCCGTCATGCAATAGGCCTTGGAGACGCCATTCATGGTAAGCGTGCGTTCGTAAAGCTTGGGATCCACTTGCGCAGGCGTGACAAACTTGAAGTGGTCATAAACGAGGTGCTCATACATGTCGTCTGTCAGCACCCAGACATGGGGATGGCGTAGTAGCACATCCGTAATGGCTTTCATCTCTGCAAGGGAATAGGCAGCGCCGGTCGGATTTGATGGCGAGTTTAGAATGACCCACTTGGTCTTCGGCGTGATGGCCTTCTCGAGATCGGCAGGTTGCAACTTGAAACCTTTGTCAGGCCTGCCCTGCACGATCACTGGCTTGCCACCCGCCAGCATTACAATGTCAGGATAGCTCACCCAATAGGGTGCCGGAACGATGACCTCGTCTCCCGGATTGACCGTCGCCAGCAAGGCATTGAACAACACCTGCTTGCCGCCGGTCCCGACCGAAACCTGCGATGTCTTGTAGGTAAGGCCGTTCTCACGCTGGAACTTGTCGACGACGGCCTTCTTGAGCTCCGGGATTCCGTCAACTGCCGTGTATTTGGTCTTGCCATTGCGGATGGCTGCAATTGCCGCCTCCTTGATATTGTCGGGCGTGTCGAAATCGGGCTCGCCCGCAGCAAGGCCAATGACATTCATGCCTTCAGCCTGCATGGCCAGCGCCTTATTGGAGATCGCGATGGTGGCCGATGGCTGGATGCGGTTCAGCGCGTCTGAGATAAAGCCCATGGAAGTCCTCTTCTGTCGGCGAGGCTATTAAGGGCCGGGAAAGCCCGCCGCAAGCATCAATCCGCCGCATGTTTCCACGGCAAAACCATGCCAGAAGGAGCCATGGACGCTGCGCCATATATCATTGCGGGAGGGGGCATAGCGGGCCTTGCCACGGCTTTAGCCCTGGCGCCCGCCCCCACCCTGATGCTTGAGCGCGCAATAGCATTTGAAGAAGTGGGGGCAGGCCTCCAGCTGGGGCCAAACGCGGTGCGGGCGTTGCAAAAACTTGGCGCCTGGGCGGCCGTCGAACCATTTTCCAGTTCTCCCCCCGAAATCCATATCTGGGACGGTCTGTCAGGCAAACTGCTCAAGCGCCTTCAACTCAAGGACAGCTTCGAGAAGAGATTCGGTGCACCCTACCGCGTCATCCATCGTGCCGACCTGCACGCTGCGCTTCTGTCGGTCGCGCGCAATCTGTCAAATCTGACAATCCGCACAGGGATGGAAGTTGCCGGTTGGCGCGAAACCATATCAGGCGTTGACGTAATCGTGGCGCAAAATGACCAAATCCATGGCGCTTTCCTTTTCGGCTGTGATGGCGTCAACTCCTCCCTGCGCCTAAAGGCCGTCCCGGACTCCACAGTAGTTGATAGCAGCCTCACACTTCATCGGACACTGATCGATGTTCCTCGGACAGGCCGCGGAATTGAATGGGACTGCATCAATCTCTGGCTCTGTCCGGGGGCGCATGCCGTGCACTATCCAGTGGGCGCAAAACAGAGACTCAACATCGTCGCAACGGCGAGAAATGGCGTTACTCTTTCATCAGCATTCGCGAGAACCACGCCTCCCCTTCAGCAACTTCTCACGTCCCCGAGCAAATGGTTGCCGTGGCCTGGTCTCTATGCTCCACCGCTCAATCACTGGCAGTACAGTTCAATGCTGCTGCTTGGCGATGCTGCCCACGGCACGCTTCCCTTGTTGGCACAGGGCGGTGCCATGGCGCTGGAAGATGCGGCTTTTCTGAAGGATCATGGACCACCACCAAGGGCAGGTGATTCAATTTGGGAGGCGCGACACAAGCGAACCGCCAAATTGCACGCTGCAACGCTGAGAATTGCAAAACACTATCACGCCATCGGATTGCACGCGCTGCTGCGCAATCTCGTCATCGGCTCTCTCTCCGGCCAGCAGTTCACCAACCGGTTGAGCTGGATTTACGAAGGGTAGTGACCGTCTTTGAAGGCGCCCATACAAGCACGTCAGCTTGGTGTCGTTACCCTACGCTGCTGCGGACATTTCGAACTTCGGGAATATCCTGACCGCAGTATATGCCAGAACAAGGAAAGCGCCGGAAATGGCCGCCATGCCAGCGGAAATCAGGAATGTCTTCGTCAGTTTGTCCTCCGAGTTCAGGGGCAATCATGATTGATCGTTGTCGGAATAATGACGAAGTTGTGATGAGCCCCGCTTGAATACGCCATTCATTTACCATTCACTAAACATGTCCCGGCCGTAATCCGTTGCAAAAATGGACTCGTATTGCTTGCAAAAGGAGCCCAAGCCATGAAAGTTGCCGCCAAACTCGCCGTACTCTCTCTCTCAATGTCGTTCTTTGCCATTGTTCCTGCCCTCGCCGCTGGCAGCGGCAGCAGTGGTGGTGGCAGCAGCAACAGTGGAGGGAGTAGCGGCACCAGCAGCGGCACCACCACCGAGCTGACGCCATCGCCCAAGAAGTTGAAGTGCAAGAGGAGCGACCAAGTGCTCAAGCTTCTCACCATAGATGGCGAGAAGAAGTGGAAA
>JAIBJH010000138.1 GCA_020029455.1 Hyphomicrobiales bacterium | reverse complement strand
CTGGGTTTCCGGATGACCCCGGAGGGGTGGGACGCGATTTCAGCTCCGCGTCCTGAGCATCGATTCACGATGTCAAACAACGAGAGGGATATAGGTGGTTCTCGTTCCCATGTCAAGCCTAAAATCCTAGATTTGGGTAAAATTCTGTAATTCCGATGTTTTCCCTGGCGGGGGATGTGGACCGCAAGGCCATGGCCTTCAACGCGGCGACACCCGTGAATACCGCCCGGTGTGTGACTACGGCGTGGCCACGGGAGATGATGCATTCGGATAAGTGTCTAAAATTATGGTGCCGGCTAAGGGACTCGAACCCCTGACCCCCTGATTACAAATCAGGTGCTCTACCAACTGAGCTAAGCCGGCAACTCAAACTCCTCAACGCTCGTGCGGAACAGGAACTGGCCGCCTCTTAACGTGATTGGCATGGTTACTGCAACTCCCCGCTGAAGCCCCTTCCTTCGGCCCGGCTGTGTTCCAATCCGGCGCAAGACTCGTGGGGTAGAGCATTGCGAGGACCGGCATGAAACTCTTGAAGCTTACTTTCGCAACGATGGTGCTCCTCGGCGTTAGTGCGGAGGCAGGTTCAAGCACAGCGTCCGGCGTGGTTAACAAGAGCGACCTTGGCGTCAGCCTCTATGACGTCGGCACAAATATAGAGGGCAAGGGCGACTGCGATTGTGGCGAAAGCCTCTATGGCAGCAGAGTCACGGCGAGTGGCTTCCACAAGGGCTATGGCGAGGATGTTCGGCCCGTCATCATCATTCCCGCTGCCGCTCCTGCCACCGCAGAGATCATCAACGTGCCAGTGGCCAAGGCGATACGCAAGAAACTGAAGCGCATTGCCATGAAGGATGTTGGTGTTTCCATGCGCAGAAAAGCCGGGCGCGCGACTGCATGTGTCTTCGGCGCGCCAAATGCCAGCGGCTGCCGCCAAAACTAGCGCGTCAGCGCATAGAGCGAGATAGCGGCCGCAATCGAAACATTGAGGCTCTTGATGGCGCCGGGCATGTCCAGCCGCACCAGGCTGTCGCAGGTTTCGCGCGTCTTCTGGCGCAGGCCTTTGCCTTCCGCCCCTAGCACAAGCGCCAGCGGTTTTGCTGCCTGAACTTCACTGAGAGAATGGGGTGCTTCGCTATCCAGCCCCATCAGGTGGAATCCGTAAGACTTCAACTCTTCCATCGCCGCCGAAAGATTGGTGACGCGCACCAGCGGCACATGCTCAGAGGCGCCGGAGGCCGCCTTGAAGAAGACGCCCGTCTCGTGCGGCGCATGGCGCGCGGTGGTGACGAGTGCTGTCGCCGCGAAAGCCGCACAGCTTCTCAGGATTGCGCCGACATTGTGCGGATCGGTCACCTGGTCGAGCAGCACGACAATGCCCTCGCGCGAAATCTGGTCGAGGCGCGGCTGGTTCAGTGGTTTCGATTCCAGCAGCACACCCTGATGCACAGCATCCTGCCCCGCGAGCAAATGATCGAGAATGCGAGGGTGGACAATCTCGGCCCTGATGGTCGCGGCAGCACCTTCCTCGGTAATGCGAGCAAGGCCATTCTCGGTGGCCCAGAGGTGCACATGCTTGCGTTTTGGATTGGCAAGCGCTGCCGCCGCCGCATGAATGCCGTGGATGAGGTCATTGCCGGGAGCGGGCAAATGGCCTGAGCCCCGTGGCTGATCACCCAGAAGCGTTGCAGGCTTCTTTGGCGTCTTGCGAAAGGGCTGATTCTCTCTGCGTGGTTTCTGGCGCATGACCGTCCTTACAACAATTAATTCAGTCTTTGAAACGAGTTTGGCGCATCTCCTCAGCCGTAAGCCATGGAAGGGGAACGACATTCCATGCGACGAGCCGCTGGAATGGCAACACTCGCGCGCCAGGCGAGCTTTTAACCGTAAGTATTTCTTTACACTCGAGGCGCACCATCAACATGCCCCTTGTGTAGTTTTGGAGCAGATATGAAGGAACTGGAATGTAATCCGGTTCCGGAGTTCATCCGGGCGAAAAGCATATTCCTCAGGTGAATTCCGGCATTCGGGATTGGAGGAACGATGCGTGCGAAGCATTTGATGTTGGCATTAGTGGCGTTGGGCTGGTGTGCCACACAGGCCCAGGCACAGCAGGTTTGCACCATGCGTGCGGACCTGGTGAAAATGCTGGGCGACAAATACAAGGAACAGCCTTCGGGGCAAGGCCTCGTGGGTGATCGTGCCATGTTGGAAGTCTATGTGTCCGACAAGGGCACCTTTACGATCGTCTCATCTTATCCCAATGGCGTGGCTTGCATCATCGCGGCCGGCAATTCTTGGGAAGCGATGGAGCGGCCGAAGTCTGTAACGGCACTTTAGTCCACCGCATGTTGGCTGGGGACCGCGGAGGGAAGTCCGCGGGCACGCTCGCGCCATGAGATGTAGATGGCGCAAGCGATTAGTATGGCAACGCCGGCGAAGGTCCAGGTATCTGGAAAATCGCCGAAGAAAAACCAGCCGGCAATGACGGCAGTTATCATCTCGGTGTAGGCGAGTGGCGCCAGCAATGACGCCTCTGCGTAGTCGTATGACCTGACGATCAGGTAGTGGCCGACGACGGCAATCAATCCCACCAGGAACATCAGGAACCATTGCCAGGGGCTGGGCATCATCCAGATCCAGAACATCATTGCCGTGAGAATGATGGTTGCTATCACATTGGTCTGGAATGTGGTGACCAGGGCCGAGACGCGGCCGCTGATGCGGCGGGTGAGCAGAAGATAAAGCGCCAGCGACGTTCCCGATAGCAAGGCGAACAGCACGCCGAGATTCAGTTCCTTGAGGCCCGGCCTGATGATGATCAGTGTGCCGCAGAAACCAACAGCCACCGCGAGCCACCTACGCCAGCCCACATGCTCGCCGAGCATGGAGGGTGAGAGCAGGGTGAGCACCAGCGGCTGCACGAAGAAGATGGCCAGCGTGTCGGCAACGGAAAGATAGTTGAGGCCCGCAAAGAAGAAGGCCGTTGAAGCAAGAAGTAGGATGGCGCGCAGCGTTTGATAGACCGGCAGCGAAGGCACGAATGCCGAGACGCCATCGTTTTTCAGCACGAAGGGCAGTGTGAGAAGCGCACCGAAAGCCATGCGGCCCCAGACGATCTGCAACACGGGCATGCCCTGCTGGCCCAGAAATTTCGCCGCGACATCGAGGTAGGGCAGCACCGCCATGGCCGCGAGCATGAGCCCGATGCCTTTCAGTGTGGATGGTGTTGCGCTCACGCCTTGATCCGGGCGTTGTCCGGGTCCCAGAGGCTGTCGGGAATGATGCGGGCCTTGCGCAACTCAGTGAAGACCATGACATCGAATTCCATGCCGTTAGCGGTCAGGTCCGGGGGCACATAGGCAAAGGCCAGAGACTTGTTCACGGCATGGCCGAAGGCGCCGGAGGTCGTGATGCCGATAAGCTTGCCATCGTGATAGACGGGTTCATTGCCCATGCAGTCGCTATCGGTGTTGGCGACTTCCATGGTGACCAGCTTCATGCGCTGGCCCTTCTGCTTGCGCGACTGCGAGGCGACCTTGCCGGTGAAATCCTCCTTGTCGAGGCGGATGAAGCGCTCCATGGAGGCTTCGAACATGTCGATCTCGTTGGTGAGTTCCGAACCCCAGCCGCGATAGGATTTCTCCATGCGCAGCGAGTTCATGGCATAGGTTCCGAAGAGCTTGAGGCCATGGGGTTCGCCCGCCTTCATCAGTGCATCGAAAATTTTCTGCATTCCGGCGTGCGGCACATGAAGTTCCCAGCCCAGCTCACCCACATAGGTGACGCGCAGCAGCCGCACGCCTTGAACGCCCGCCACTTCTGTCATGCGCCCCGTGAGCCAGCGGCCCTGTTCGCCGGAATAGACAACACTCAGCACATCGCGCGACTTCGGCCCGGCCAGCACCAACACGCCATAGTCATCCGTGATATCGGTGATGGTGACGGTCTCGCTCTCCTTCTTGCGCCACGAGAGCTGGTCCATGTCGTAAAGCTGCGCTGCTGCGGCCGACAACACATAGAAATGATCCGCCGCGAGCCGCGTGATGGTGAGTTCGCTTTCGATGAAGCCGTTGTCGTTTAAGAGGTGGGTGAGGATGATGCTACCATCCTTCTCCGGCAGCTTGTTGGCGCAGATGCGGTTGAGGAAAGCAAAGGCGTCTTTTCCTTTCACATCGAACTTGGCGAAGGTGGAGAGGTCCATCAGCCCAACACGCTCACGCACCGCCAATGCTTCGGCGCGCACCGATCCCCACGCATTGTTGCGGCGGAAGGAGAAGGTCTCACCTTTTCCGGATGGATCATACCAGCGGGCGCGCTCCCAGCCGAAGATCTGAGAAAACTGCGCACCGTACTTGGCCAGCGTGTTATGCAGCGCGGACTTCCGCAAATTACGGCCCACAGCGTGCTGTTCCGCCGGCTTGTAGCAGTAATACATGTGGTGATAGTCGGCGACGGAGACTTCCGCCGTATAGTCCTTGGTGGCCCAGGGGCCGAAGCGGCGCGGATCGAATTCGCGCATGTTGATCTCGGCCTGGCCATGCACCATCCATTGCGCGAGATATTTGCCCGCACCGCCGCCCTGGCAAATGCCAATCGAGGCGCCGCAATGCATCCAGTAGCCGCGGGGCCCATGGGCCGGGCCTGAGAGATAGACGCCGTCCGGCGTATGAGTGATTGCGCCGGAGATGATGGACTTGATGCCGGTGTTGCCGAAGAGGGGCAGGCGCTCGGTTGCCTTCTCCAACCAGGGCATGATGCGGTCGAGCTCGTTGGGCTCAAGCTCGCTCTCATAGTCCCAGCGCGGCGGCGCGCCATCCCAGCAGGTGTGAGCCGTTGCGGTTTCGTAAGGGCCGACCAGTATGCCATTGGTCTCCTCGCGCAGGTAAGCGTGAGAGTAGGGGTCGCGCACCACGGGCAGTTCCAGCTTGAGATCGATCAGTTCCTGCAAGGGTTCGGTGATCACATACTGATGCAGCATGTTGGTGATGGGCGCGATGTGCCCGGTCCATCCCGCCACCACATCGCAATAGGAACCTGCTGAGTTTACAACGTGTTCGCAATCAATGTTGCCCTGTTCGGTGAAGACGCGCCATTGACCACTGGGCAGATGCTTGATGTCGGTGACGCGGCAGCGGCGATAGATGGCGGCGCCAAGCTGGCGGGCGCCAGCCGCCATGGCATTGGTCACATCGGCGGGAGCCACATGCCCGTCATTCACGGTGCGGAAGGCGGCCTTGATGCCAAAGGTTTCAAGGAAGGGGTGATAGGTCTTGATCTCGTTGGGGCTGATGATCTCGCCTTCGTAGCCGGCGAGCCGCGAGACGCCGTAGACATATTTGAGCCAGTTCACCTCTTCGTCGGTGGTGGCGAGGCGAAGGCCGCCGCATTGATGCCACGACACCGCTTGCCCGGTGAGCTTTTCAAGCTTGGGATAAAGCTCGGTGCCATACATGTGCACCTTGGTCATGTTGAGCGAGCCGTTGAAATGGGGGCACTGGCCCGCCGCATGCCAGGTGGAGCCGGAAGTGAGCTCGCCCTTCTCGATGAGGACGATGTCAGTCCAGCCCTCAAGGGCAAGGTGATAGAGAAGCCCCACGCCCATGATGCCGCCACCGACGATCACGACACGGGCATGGGATTTCATGAGGAGACTCCGGAGGGAAAGTTTGGCCGATATTCGCTTGGGCTTGGGCTTTGCTCAAGGTGCAATTCGGGAGGGGCTGGTGAGCCAGCTTGACCTGTAGCTTGACCCGTTCAGGCGGCGTTCAGGACGAAATCAGCAAGATCGCTGGTTCAAAAAGGAGGTCAGACATGAGAAAAATTGCACTTTTGATTGCCATGTTTCTTGTCGCGCCGCAGGCCGCCCATGCCACCAGCGGACCGGGGTGCCTGATTGTCGTCAATGTCGAGTCATGGGACGTGCTCAACATGCGGGCGCGGCCTTCGGCGTCCTCGCGCATCGTGGACCAACTTGAACCCGGCAACCACGGCATCATCCATCTGGACCGAGAGTGTGCACCGCTCTCGCTGCCCTGGCCCCAACGCTGGTGCAAGGTCAGCCACTATAATGGCGATGATGTTACGCGTGGCTATGTGAAAGCGCGCTTCGTGCGCGACAGCGATTGCCCCTAGGGCAACGCGACCAACACAATTTTTCCTCCATCGGCGTCCCGGACTTGATCCGGGATCAACGCGCCGATCCAGTCCGAGTGGGCCGGTCAAGCCGGCCCATGGAGGAATTTTAGTTTACCTCATACAGCATCAACGCTGCCGCAGCCGCCACGTTGAGGCTCTCGACGCCCCGCCGCATGGGAATACTGACCTTGGTGGAACAGGCGGCGGCGACTTCGGCTGAAAGGCCGCGCGATTCAGAACCGAGCACGACAAGGGCAGGGGACTTGTAGCTGCGGCGATAGTCTGTCTTTGCGCCCATGACAGTGGCAACGCTCTCGCCGGCCCAGCTCTTGGCGAACTCCACGAACTGTTTCTGCGGCATGCGCACAATCGGCATGGCAAAGATGGAGCCGGTCGTGGCCCGCACACACTCGGGTGAGTAGGGATCGCAACAATCGCCCACAAGAATGATGCCGGATGCACCTGCTGCATCGGCGGTGCGGATAATGGTGCCGAGATTGCCGGGATCGCGGATTTCTTCGAGGGCGAGCCATGTACCTTCCTTGCCGGGATGGGGCTGGAAGCGCTGCTTGAAGGTGGCAAGCACGCTCAGCGGATTGTTCTGACCGGAGAGCTCGGACATGAGCTTGTCGGAAACGATGTGGGGCTTCATATCGTCCCAGAGATGGGGAGGTTTCGTAGCAACCAGCGCCTCGGGCTTCCATCCCAGATCCAGTGCCCGCTCCAGCATCTGCAGGCCCTCTGCCACAAACAGGCCATGCTCGCGGCGGGCCTTCTTGTCGGCAAGCGAGCGGATCAGTTTGATCTGCGGGTTCTGCAGGGAGGTGATGGGGAGCATAGGCGTTGCGTAGCGGTGTTCATGGGAAGGCACAAGGCTGCGGTGAAGGAGAATAGAAAGGGGAAGAAGTAGGGCGCGCCTTTCACCCCTCCCCTTGGGGAGGGAAGCGAGCCTTGCGAGCGAGGTGGGGCTGACGCTCTTGCTCGCTGCTTGCACCCACCCCCAGCCCCTCCCTCAAGGGAGGGGTGAAAT
>JAIBJH010000137.1 GCA_020029455.1 Hyphomicrobiales bacterium | reverse complement strand
ACCCTTTCCACGCACCATGTATTTGGAGAAGGAGGTCTGGTCAAAGATGCCTGCGTGTTCACGCACATGCTTGTGCTCGGCACCAGCGGTCCTGAACCAGTTCTGGCGGCCCATGGAATAGATGTCGTGCGGTTCGTCTCCCGCCCTCGTAAACCAGTTTGGACGCTCCCATCCCAGTTTCGAACCAAAGACGGCATGTTGCTGCTTCAGCGTTTCATAGAGCGGCGACTTGAGGCGGGGCCTGCCGCTCTCATATTCCTCATGCGGGAAGGCAATGGTGTAGTGCTTGCCATAGGCTTCCAGAGTGCGGTCAGTCACCCATTTCCTGTCGTGATGAAGCTCAGAGAAACGTCTGATGTCGACGACCCAGAGATCGAGCGGCGCCTCGCCCTTCATCACCCAATCGGCGAGAACCCAGCCGGCGCCACCGCCTGAGGCAATGCCGAAAGCATTGAAGCCTGCACCTACAAACATGTTGGCGCATTCCGCTGCAGCACCGAGAATGAAATTGCCATCGGGCGTAAAGCTTTCTGGGCCATTGATCATCTTTTTGACGCCCGTGTTTGCAAGCGCGGGCACGCGGGAAATGGCCTGCTCAAGATGCTGCTCGAAGTGATCAAAATCATCGTCAAAGAGGCGAAATTCCCAATCGCCGGGCACATCATCTTCTGTCCACGGCAGCGGATTGGGCTCATAGCCACCCATGACAAGGCCGCCGACTTCCTCCTTGAAATAGGTGCGGCGATCGGGATCACGGATGGTTGCCGCATCGGTTGCAAGCCCTGGAATGCGGTCGGTGATGATATATTGGTGTTTGACAGGCTGTAACGGCACATTGACACCCGCCATGGCACCCACTTGCCTCGCCCACATACCGGCGCAGTTCACCACCTTCTCGCAAGTGATGCTGCCCTGGTTAGTTTTCACGGCGGTGATGCGGCCATCCTTCACGTCGAATCCCGTGACAGCCACTCCTTCCACAAGTTTTGCACCGTTCAGGCGCGCACCCTTGGCAAGCGACTGAGTGATATCCGAGGGGCTCGCCTGCCCATCGGTCGGCAGCCAACTTGCACCAACAAGATCCGACACATCCATCAGTGGCCACATCTTCTTCACCTCGGCAGGTGAGATCAGATGCATGTCCATGCCGAAGCTGCGGGCTGTAGTGGCGAGGCGCTTGAATTCCGTCCAGCGATCCTGATTGGTGGCGAGGCGCAAGCAGCCGGTCATCCTCCAGCCTGTCTCAAGGCCGGTTTCGTCTTTGAGGCGTTTGTAGAGATCAACGGAATATTTGAGTACGCGGGTGATGGAGGCGGATGAGCGCAATTGGCCGACGAGACCTGCCGCATGCCAAGTAGAGCCAGACGTGATGCGGTTCTGCTCCAGCAACACCACATCGGCCTTGTGATCTTTCGCCAAATGATAGGCCGTGGAGCAGCCAATGATGCCACCACCGATCACCACCACTTGTGCATGGGAAGGCAGTGTCACGCGTTGAGCTTCCCATGCCTGGATTGGTAACGATCCAACGCGACCTCGTAGCGAGACAGGTTTTCCGCCGTATAGGCCTCATAGTCGGCACCCGGCGCGTTGAGAAAAAGAGCAGAAATCATGGACCAGAAAGTTTCTCGGGACAGCGATGCGCATTGCATGGCATCGAATGATTTGACGATTTCCGAACTAGGTTTGCCGCCGAAGTAGGATGTCAGCAGCTCCAGGCTTTCATCATCTGTCATCTGTGCGTTTGAAGCAGCACCTGCGAGATCGAACATGCAGGTATTGAAACCGGCATACTCAAAATCGATGAGCCAGAGCTTCTCGCCATCATCAAGAAAATTACTAGGCAACAGATCATTGTGCCCGAAGATGATGGGCAGTGGCACTTGAACTGCTTCGAGAGCACGCGCCTCTGCAAGAAATCTGGGAAGGCTTGAAATATGTGGGCTGTTTGCGGCGCGCAATGTCGCGGCGTAGTCGCGGATCACATGGAAAACCCAGAACATGAAGCCCGGACCTGTGACGCGCGTCGGCATTTCATCGTGAAAGCGGCGGATCAGTTTTCCAATTGAAGCCGCATTGGCACGTACGTCATCGCCATTGTAGGTACGCGCGCCGAGGTATTGGGTGACGGTAGTGCCTGGTGTTGCATACTGCACTTCGGGCGCAAAACCAGCGGCATGGGCGGCGCGGGCAACCATCAGTTCCCGCGCGCGAAACACATGGTGGAAGGGATAGTCCACGCCGAAGCGCACCACATGGGAGCCAACGTCATCCTTCACCAGATAATTGGCATTGCTGAGACCGCCCTTCAGAATCGAAACCGCAACCGCACCTTTCCAGCACGGCAGTGACCTGATCCTTTCCTCATCGGCTTGCATTGGGCGAGACTGCCAGAGCTTCCGGCTGCCGTAAACGGTTGAAATCAGCGGATCATATAGACCTTGCGGATGGTTTCGTGGATGCAGCAGGTGCCCTTCCAACCCTTGGGGAAAAAGGCCACCGTGTCGGGAACGATTTCGATCACCTCGCCCGATTCATGAGTATAGGTGCAGCGCCCCAGCAGGAAATGGCAGAACTCGTCACTGGTCACATGGCAGTGCCAATAGCCGGGCGTTGCGATCCAGATACCACTTTCACTTTCGCCATTAAGGCCCTTGTAGAGCACCACGCCGGAGGTGCGGCTTTCGCCCTCGATCATGGTGGGAATGACGCCCCACTCCTTGAAGGGGCCGGGATAGCTCGCGGGATCGCGCATATTGGGGGCGGAGGAATTCTGATTCATCGTCATCTCAGCATGTAAACATTGCGCATGGTCTCGTGCACGGTGCAGATACCTTTCCAGCCACCCGGAAACAAGACAACGGTGCCTGCCCTCACCTCAATCACCTCGCCGCTTTCATGGGTGTAGGTGGCGCGGCCGGAGACGAAGTGACACAGCTCGTCGCGCGGGATAGCAAGTGGCCATGTACCGGGCGTCACTTGCCAGAGGCCCACTTCCGGCGAGTTGTCGGGTCCCTTGTGAAGCAGCACACCATCGCTCTTGGAATTGCCGGCAATCGGATCAGGCTGATTGCCCCAATCCTTGAGCGGACCAGAATAGGTGGCCGGCCCTTCAAGATGGGGCGCGGAAGAGGCGAAATTGGTAGGCATCAAGCGGCCCGACGGCGCATCAGCCCGTCAATCACCTTGGCGGCCTTTGTGGGCCCGTGCTTGGCACGCATGGATTTTGATGTCTTCTTCAGCTTCGCCTTCATCTTCTTGTTGGTGAGCATGTCCATGATCTTCGCCGCAAGTTCATCATCGCTCCAGTTGTAGCGATCGAGTTTGTAACCGTGGCCCGTCTCTTGGACGCGGATGGCATTGTCATGGCCATCCCAGACATAGGGCATGATGATGGCGGGCTTTCCGAAATAGAGGCATTCGGTGAAGCTGTTGTTGCCACCATGGTGGATGACGCCGTTAACCTGCGGGATCACGGAAGGCTGCGGAAACCATTTGTCAATGATCACATTGGGCGGAATGTCGGAGTACTGATCCATGTAGTCTCCCACATTGACGAGTGCCCTGACCGGCATCTTGCCGATCACCTTGATGACGCGCTTCAGGAGATCGGTGTCGCCAGAGCCGAGCGAGCCATAGGAAACATAGAGCAGCGCCTTGTCGTTGTTAGCTTTGAAGGTAGGCACCTTGTATGCGGCATCCTTGCGCACGCAGCCCTCCAAATACTGGAAGCGCTTTGGCGAAAGCTTGTGGCGGCGCTTGAACTTCACTGCGCTGGGATAGAGCAGGATGTTCATGTGTGGGCTTGCTTCAAAGAATTGTCCAATCGGATAAGGCCTTTCGCCGACGGACTTCAGAAATGTGTTGAAGTTGTCGTGGATCGGCTTGATGACTTCATTGAAGCGCTTGCGATAAACGGCAAAGCCCTTCTTGTCCTTCTCGCCGCAGCCGGAGAGATGCGGCGGAATATCCGGGTCCTCGATCTCGTTCTCCGAACACGAGATGACGCGCACCCAGGGCTTCTTGTTCAGCTTGGCGTAGCGCTTGATGGCGGGGAAGAGGATGACGTTGTCAACGCAGATCACATCGGGCTTCACTTTCGCGAGCACGCCGGGCAAGTCTTTCTCGGCCCATTTGGCGGTCTCGACGATCATCTCCCAACAGCCCTTCACGTAGTTGTCGATCTGGTCAAACGGACTTTTGCGGAAGTTCGGGATGTGGCTGTTGATGAAATCCACCCAGAACTTGGCCATTTCCTCGGGCGGCATGGGCTCGGACAGGTTCACGGCATGGGCCTCGAAGCCATAGCCCTTGTAGACATCGAGAAAGCCGGGATCAGAAAGGAAAACCACCTTGTGGCCTAGCTTCTCCAGAGCCTGTCCAATGCCCACGGAATTGAGCGCTGGCCCAAAGGCTGCTTCTGGAAATAGCGCGACAATTTTCTTTGTCTTCGATTTTTTTGCTGCCTTTTTCTTCGCAGCCAGTTTCTTTTTCTTTGCGGCCTTGGCCATAATGTCCTCCAGAATATCCAGTCTTTACATGCCGGGAATGCGATTGCGGTTCAAGCGCTGGGCCAGAAGCACCAGTAGGAAACTGACGAACATGATGATGGTCGCCATGGCATTGATCTCAGGCGTCACGCCGAAACGGATCATGGCGTAAATCTGCATGGGGAGTGTGGTTGAGGATTGCCCGGCACCTGCCGTGAAATAGGCGATGATGAATTCGTCGATCGACAGCGTGAAGGCCAGCAATGCCGCCGCGATGATGGACGGCAGCACGAGCGGGAATGTCACGCGCAGGAATGTGGTTGAAGCGGATGCACCCAAATCTCGCGAGACTTCGACCAGCGACCAATCAAAGCTCTGCAGGCGGGCGCGCACCACGGCGCAGACAAAGGCGATGTTAAAGACTACGTGGGCCAGAACAATGGAATGGAGACCCAGCTTGAACTTGATCAGCGTGAAGAAGGAGAGGAGCGCAATCGCCAGAACGATGTCCGGGATGATCATGGGGGCAAAGAGCAGAGCATCCCGGGCCGCCGACGGCTTGGCGCGGACGACACCGAAAGCCAGCATGGTGCCGATCACCGTGGAAATCAATGTGGCAAAGACCGCAACTACGAATGAGTTTCTGGCGGCGCTCAGCACCTTGTCATTCGCAAGCAGCTTGCCATACCACTCGAAGGAGACACCGCCCCAGGCCGTAGGCAAGCCCGCCTTGTTCAGCGACAGCACCATCAGCACAATGATGGGGAGATAGAGAAAGGCGAAAGTTCCCGCCAGATGAAGGCGCAGTGCGCTAGGCATGGCGGCCTCCTGCGCGGTTTGCTGCCACTGCCTGGGCAAAGAGCAGCAACATCATTATGGCGATGAGAAGGCCGGACAGCGTTGCGCCAAAGGGCCAATCCCGCGCCGTCAAGAATTGATCGTAAATCAGGTTCCCGACCATCTGCAGCTTGCCGCCGCCCAACAAGTCCGGCGTGATGAAATTGCCGATCGACAAGACGAAGACAAATACAGCGCCTGCTGCCACGCCAGCGGCAGTCAGCGGCAAGGTAATGCGGAAGAAAGTTGTCCATGCCCCAGCCCCCAGATCGCGGGAGGCTTCGGGCAGGCTGGGGTCCATGCGCTGGAGCGATGAATAGACCGCGAGAATGACAAAGGGCGTGTAGTTGTAGACTAGGCCCAACACCACGGCGAATTCATTGTAGAGCAGCGGTAGCGGTTCCTTTACAAGGCCCAGATGCATCAGTTGCGTGTTGATGAGCCCTGCAGGATTGAGCAGCACAATCCAGGCATAGGTGCGGATCAGATAGTTGGTCCAGAAGGGCAGCATGGCGAGAAACAGCAATGCCGTCTGATATTTCTCCTGTGCTTTTGAAATTGCGTAGGCCGCCGGATAGCCGATCAACAGAGCAAGAACGGCAGCCAGCAAGGCAATGCGCGCGCTATCCCAGAAAATTGTGAGATAGAGCGGATCGGCGGCGCGCCTAAGGTTTTCGAATGTGGGCGCATTCCAATCGATGCCACCATAGGTGCCGCGCTCAAAGAAGGCGAGCAGGAAGATCAGAAGGCATGGCACAACCATGAGCCCCAGGAGCCATAGGACTCCCGGGGCCACGAGCAGCCAATTGCGGTCACGCAAATTATTTCGCCGCCATGATTTCGGAGACGGTCTTGGAGAAGGCCTTCATGCCATCGCCAAGATCGCGGAGCTGCTCGTATTTCAAGAGGTCCGCAGGAGCGATCGCCATGTTGGGGTATTTCTCCAGCATGGATTTGTCGATGGCATCCATGCCTGCCTTATTGGGAGTCTTGTACATGATGTTCTCGACCACCCATTTGCCATTGTCGGCGCTTAGCACGAAATCAATGAACTTGGCGGCGCCATCGGGATTCTTTGCCGCCTTGGTGATGACCATCGTATCGACCCAGAGGTCGGAGCCTTCCTTCGGCACGACATATTTGATCTTGTCATTCTCGGCGATGCCGTAGTTGCACCAGCCGTCCCAGGCATGCACGAGTGCCGCCTCGCCGGAGACGAGCTTGGAATAGAAGGTGGTATCATCATAGGCGAGAAGGGTTTTCTTGGTGGCGATCAGTTGGTCGCGCACCTTGTCAAGGCTCGCTTGGTCCGCGGTATTGACTGACATGCCACCGGCCAGGAAGCCTGCTGCCATCAGCCAGCGGTCAGTTGCGAGCATGGTGGTCTTGCCCTTGATGTCGTCGGTGGGCGAAAGCAGATCATTCCAGCTTGTGGGCTCAGCCTTCACGACATCGGAGCGGTAGCAAAGACCGGTGGTGCCCCAGGCGTAAGGAACCGAGAAAGTATTGCCCGGATCGTGCTGCAGCTGGGTTGCTTCCGGATAGAGGTTCTTGAGATTGGGAATCTTGGCGGGATCAATGGGGGTGAGAAGCTGCAGCTTGTTGAGGGCCTCGGCAAAGGGCGATGACACGAACAGAACGTCGAAGCCTTCGCCGCCGGAGGCCGTGACCTTGCCCATGATCTCCTCATTGGTGGCGTGGACGGCAACTTCGAGGTCAAGGCCCGTTGCCGCCTTGAACTTCTCGGCCATGTCCTTGGGCATGTAGCCGTCCCAGTTGGAGATGGCGATCGAGTCGGCCAAGGCTGGGCTCGACCACAGCAAAACACCGAGCAGTCCACCGAGAAATCCGTTGCGTTTCATGATT
>JAIBJH010000136.1 GCA_020029455.1 Hyphomicrobiales bacterium | reverse complement strand
CTGCGCCATTTCCTTCAGCGCATGAGGGTTATTGTCCGCCATGAACGCCCTCGTGTCATCATCGGCGATATAGGCGTCATAGGCTAGGTCAAAGTGGTGGGACTTCACCGCATCCGCCGTGGCGGCGAAAGCGAACATGTAGTCTACCGTGGCGGCAATTTCGAAGGCGCCCTTGTAGCCGTGGCGCTTGACGCCATTGATCCATTTCGGATTGACAACGCGGGAGCGCACGACGCGCGCCACTTCCTCTTCGAGGGTGCGGACCAGCGGGCGTTCGGGCCGCGAATGATCATTGTGATAGATGCGCGGCTTCTTGCCGGATGCAGTCTCGACGGCAGCGCTCATGCCGCCTTCAAACTGGTAGTAGTCATCCGAGTCCAGAATATCGTGTTCGCGGTTGTCCTGGTTGTGGATCACAGCTTCGATGGCGGCGAGGCGCGATGAGAATGCGCCTTCGTCATTGCGGCCATTTTCCTTCGCGCCATAGACGTAAGCGCCCCAGGTCACATAGGCAGCGGCAAGGTCGGCGCGGGATTGCCAGATGCCCTCGTCGATCAAGGCCTGCAATCCTGCGCCATAGGCTCCGGGCTTTGCGCCGAAAATTCGCGCCGTGGTGAGCGAGGCGGAGAGGGGATTGTCTTCCGGGTCTTCTTCCAGTGCGGCGACTGCTTTGATGGCTTTGTCGATGAGTTCGATCTGGGCCGGAAAGGCATCGCGAAAAAGGCCGGAGATGCGCAGTGTCACGTCCACACGCGGGCGGCCCAGTGCTGCGAGCGGCTGCACCTCGAAGCCGGTCACGCGCCAGCTCGCCATGTCCCACACTGGCTTGACGCCGAGCAGCCACAGGGCTTGCGCAATGTCGTCACCGCCGGTCCGCATGTTGGCCGTGCCCCAGCAGGAGAGGCCGGCGTTTTTCAGATGTGAGCCGGTGTCCTGGAAATGGCGGGTGAGCAGCGCTTTTGCTGAAGCCTTACCGAGCTGCCATGCCGCGGGCGTAGGCAGGGTGCGGTTGTCGATGGAATAGAAGTTGCGGCCAGTAGGGAGAACGTCAAGTCGGCCGCGCGTCGGCGCGCCGGATGGGCCGGGTTGCACGGATTTGCCATCCAAACCGCGCATGAGATTTGCAATTTCATTTGCGCCGCAGCATTGCAGGGTGGGGCGGAGTACTTGGTCGATGTGCTCCAAAACATCCACGACCTTTCCGTCACCCCGGCGAAAGCCGGAGCCCGCTTCATCCATTGCAACGGATCCCGGCTTGCGCCGGGATGACGAAACTAGGAAGGCAGCCTGCAATTCCAATCTCTCAACTGTATCGCCGAATGTGCGCCATGGATCATCCGACATAGCGAGAAGGCAGGCAGGGCGTGGGCCTTCCCACAGCGTTGCGAATTCGCAGTTCAGCGGATCGAAGCCCAATTGCAGATCATTCGCCAGTGCGCGAATGAGAGATTGGTTCTCGCCAACACCATCGCCGCGCGGAATGCGCGTCAGTGCGACAAGCAAATCCGCTTCCTGCTGGCCTTGCGGGCTTTCACCCAGGATGTGCAGGCCATCGCGGATCTGCGCCTCCTTGAGATCACAGAGGAAGGTGTCGAGCCGTTGCAAGTCTGCATCATCGTCGCCAGTGAAGCCTGCGTCTTTGTCCAGCTTGTGATGGCGGGTGAGGTCGAGGATTTTCTCTTTGAGTAGCGAGAGACGACGGCGATCGAGGCCGGAGGCGAGATAGTATTCGTCCACCAGTGCTTCGAGATCCTTCAACGGCCCATAGGACTCGGCGCGGGTGAGTGGCGGCGTCAGATGATCAATGATGACTGCGGAAGTGCGGCGCTTGGCGGCGGTGCCTTCGCCGGGATCGTTGACGATGAAGGGATAGATATGCGGCAGCGGGCCGAGGATGGCATCTGGGAAACATTCTTCCGAAAGCCCGACAGATTTTCCCGGCAGCCATTCCAGGTTGCCATGTTTGCCGTTGTGAATGATGGCCTGAGCACCGAAGACATGGCGCAGCCAGAGATAGGCAGCGATGTAATTGTGCGGTGGCACAAGCGCCGGATCGTGATAGGTGCCCTTGGGATCGATGTTGTAGCCGCGCGCCGGCTGGATGCCGGCAGCGATGTTGCCGAAGGTGAGGAAGGGCAGTTGGAATGCGCCATCGAGGACAAGTGGATCGTCAATCGCGTTTCCCCAGCGCGTCTTGACTTGTTCTTGGATAACTTGGGGCAGTGCGGCGAAAAATTCTTCGTATTTGGAAAGTGCCAAAATATTTGCTGAGCGCTTGTCATTCTTTGTGTTGGTGCGATTGGCTTGCAGTGCTTCGACCAACGCATTGCCATCACAAATCTCGTCATTCCCGCGGAGGTGGGAATCCCGCTTTTCTTCAAGAGCGGCGGTCCCAAAGCGGGATCCCTGCCTTCGCAGGGGTGACGGAAATTGGACGTGATAGCCTGTGGCTTCCAGCGCCTTTAGAATGTTGATCGTCGAGGCCGGCGTATCATAGCCTACGCCATTGGCGATGCGGCCGTCCTTGTTGGGATAGTTGGCGAGGATGATGGCGATACGCTTGCCGGTATTTGCCGTGGCGCGCAGCCGCGCCCAGTTTGCGGCAAGCTCCGCGACTCGCGCGATGCGATCACGAACGGGCTTGTAAGTGACGATGCGGCATTGGCTGCGCTCATGCCATTGCTGATCCGCCTTGAAGGAAATGACGCCCGCATAGATCCGGCCATCGAGTTCCGGCAGCACAACGGACATGGCGAGGTCTTTCGAAGCAAGCCCCGCCTTGCTTTCGCGCCAGTGTTCTTCACTCGTGCCCGCCAGCGTGACTTGCAGGACGGGACAATCTTGCTGTGCGAGAGCATCGTTCCCGGCATCGCCGACTGCGAAGGATGTCGCATTGATGATCACACCCGGCGGATGATCTGCAAAGTGCTGTCGCAGAAATTGCTGGCAGGCCTTGTCCTTGAGGCTTGAGACATAGACCGCACTTGCAGCGATGCCCTCAGCTTCGAGTTGCTCGCACAATGCGGTGATGGGAGCCGTCTGCCCGCCTTCGACGACGGAGCGATAGAAAACAATCGCCGCACTCCCAAGGCCGTCATTCCCGCGAAGGCGGGAATCCCGCTTAATCTCAGCAGAGTTCGTAGCAAAGCGGGACCCCTGCCGTCGCAGGGATGACGAACAAAGAAAACCAACGTGCGGGAAATCGTCCGCGGGATCGGGTCTGCTTCTCTTGCCGGCAAGATAGTGCGTATACGCGATGACCCGTTTTGCGTTCTCAGCTCCGCCATTGGCGAAGTAGCTGCGCAGGCTTTCCCAATCCTCTGCGGAGATGGTGGAGAGCGAACGGAGTTCATCGTCACTGGCGTTCCCACCGGGAAGAAGCGCCAATGCGATGCCATTTGTCTCCGCGAGTTCGGCGAGGCGTTCGACGCCATAGGGCCAGTAGCTTTTTCCGCCAAGGAGACGGACGACAATGAGTTTTGCTTTGCAGAGTGTTTTCTCAGCGTACAGATCAACCGAGTAGTTGTGCTGGAGCTGAAGGAGATTGGCGAGGCGGAATGACGGCGCATCATCGGGTAACTGGTCGATGGCCGCGGCGAGGCTTGCCAGTTCGCTGTCGGCTGACGAAAGAATAACGATGTCGCCGGGCGATTGTTTGAGGTCGATGGCCTCGGCACCGCCATCCACAACGCCGGATGTGGTGGCGAGGAGATGCATCAGCCCGCCAGTACTGCCTCTATCGCAGCACGGTCCATGGTCTTTTCGCCGATGACGACAAGGCGCGTAGCGCGGAGCTCATCATTGCGCCAGGGCCGCTCGAAATAGCTGTTAAGGCGCGGACCCACGGCCTGGATGAGAAGACGCGAGTCTGATCCCGCCACATTGGCAAAGCCTTTCAGACGCAGGATGTCATGTTCCGCTATTGTCTCCTCAATGCGTTTCAGAAGCGCAGGCTTCTCAACAGTTCCCGGCAACTCCACAATGAAGGTGACGAAATCATCGTGGTCATGCTGCAGCTCGCCTTCCATCTCATGGCGGGACAAGCGGTTGTGCATGTCGTCTTCTGCTGCGCCGTTCAATCCGAGCAAGACTTTGAGATCGAGCGCGCCGTGCTTTGCTGACACGATGCGGGTGGCATCGCGCACCTTTTCCTTCACGTCCAGCATGGTGGATAGCGCTTCGGCTTCACCGAGGAGGTCCACCTTGTTCAGCACCACCATGTCGGCGGCGTTGAGCTGGTCCTCGAACAATTCCTCGATTGGGTTTTCATGTTCCAGGCCTGGGTCAGCCGCGCGCTGGGCGGCCAGCGCCTTCTCGTCATCGGCGAAGCGGCCTTCGGAAAGCGCTTTGGCGTCAACAACGGTGAGCACGCCATCTACCGTGATATTGGCCTTGATCTCCGGCCAGTTGAAGGCGCGTATCAGCGGCTGGGGCAGGGCGAGGCCAGAGGTTTCGATGATGATGTGGTCAGGGCGATCTTTCCGCGCCAGCAGCTTTTCCATGGCCGGCACAAATTCATCGGCGACAGTGCAGCAGATGCAGCCATTGGCAAGCTCGATAATGTCGTCCTCGCTGCAGGCGTCATTGCCGCAAGCTTTGAGGATATCGCCATCAACGCCCACATCGCCAAACTCATTGACGATGAGGGCGAGCTTGCGCTTGCCCGCATTGGCGAGGATGTGGCGGATCATCGTGGTCTTTCCCGCGCCGAGAAAGCCAGTGATGACGGTTGCCGGGATCTTTTGCATCAGCTTGCCTCTGCTGCCTCTGCCTTGGGCAGGACATAGCCAAGCAGGATGCCGATCAACAGCCACATGGCCGCATTGGCACCAAGGCTTGCGCCGACAAACTGCGAAGCAAGCGCCGCCGGAACGCCTGACTCATGCTCCGTGGGTTGCGGCGCGCCGATGATGTGGGGAATGATCACGAGCGCGAGTGCGAGCACCACGGCCCAGGGCTCGCGCTTGAAGGCGAGAAGCCAGAGCGCGGAGGCAGTTGCCGCGATGGTGAAGAGCCACCAGATCTGCCGCGCGAAAAGGTCTGCGGCGGGCATGCCTGGCAATTCCGGTGCAAGGCCCGCTGCTGGCGCCAAAGTCATGGCGATGAAACCGCAGAGGCCCCAAAGCCAGCCGCTCTTGCGGCTGATGGTTTTACCGGTCATCAGCGCCGCACCGGCGAGCAGGGCGGCAAAGCCTGCGCTAGCGAGGATTGAGGCCGCGAAGGTGTAGACCGTGCGCTCCGTTCCATCCTGCGGCGCCCACTCAGCGCTTGCGCTTTCCTGCGCCGGCTCTTGTGATATGGTTGTGCCGTGACTGTGGCCAGCCTCGGCGTGTTCGAAGGTTTCAGCCTGAAGAATGAGGGGCGTGAGGCGGAAGTGCTGCATTGCGCCCATGGCCAAGCCAGCCGCCATGCCACAAAGCAGGACGGCGAGTAAAACTCGCGTCAACATGATCGTGTTCCCTTTTAATTAGTGGCAGGGAAAGCCGATGGCGTGGCGCGTGTCGTGCGCCGCATTGTGCATGCGCGAGTCTTGCGCCATGCCAACGCCCCAGGTGAGGAACGCACCCAGGAACAAGCATAGTGCGCCGATGGCAATGCGCTGCGAAACTGAAAGCGGGAAAGAAATCGAACGTGTGGTCATGTCACCCTCCGTGAGACCGATGGTTGGGCAGAATTGCCCGGCATTCTCCGCACAACTCGCGTTGCGCTATCCGGCAGGTCTCCTGACTTCGCGGGTCGTAAGCTCCGGAAGGCCTTCCCGGTTTCCCAATGGGTCGCCAGTGGCATGTCTTCCTTCGCCTCGCCGCTCACAGTTGCGGGGGCAGTCACGGCTGAGGCCCCTTTTGGGTCGTCCTTTTCCGTGTTCCCTGTTCGGCTTCAGGCCTGTTCGCCTATCGAAGCACCAGACAGCCTTAAGTTGGCAGGGAAGGGCCTGATCCGTCAATACAAATGCGCCGCAGCGCCTGCGATTTGCGGCGTGGGGATGCCGCCGGGTTATGTGAATCAGGCTTGAGTGGTAAGGGGGCGCCGGCAGGCGGGTTAACCCGCCTTCAACCATCGGAACGCTTAATTGGTGGTTTCCACAGCAGGGCGGCATGTGATTCCATGAGCACGAAGGCAACAGGCAAGGGAGAGGTCACGTCCACGCTGTTGTTCAGCCGTGGCGCGCTCATCTCGGTTTTTCTGTTCTCCTGCCTCGTCAACATTCTGATGCTGACCGGGCCAGTGTTCATGCTGCAGGTCTATGACCGGGTGCTGACGTCGGGCAGCGTACCGACACTCGTGGCGCTTTCTGCCATCGTGCTTGTCCTCTACCTCTACTACGGCTTTCTCGAGCATATGCGCGCGCGAGTGATGAACCGCGTGGCCCGGCGCTTCGAGGAAACGCTGCGGCCACGGGTGTTCGACACTATGGCCAAGCTGGCGCTGCACAGGGTTCCGGGCATCGGCGGGCAGCCGCTGGCTGACCTGCAAATCGTGCGGCAGTTCGTCGGCGGGCAGGGGCCACTGGCCTTCTTCGACATGCCCTGGGTGCCGGCCTATCTCTTCATCATCTTCAGCCTGCATGCCTGGCTTGGTGTTGCCGGCCTTGTTGCGGCAATCATCATCCTGTGCCTGGCGCTCCTGACCGAGCGTTCGACCAAGGAACCGCTGGCCGAAGCATCCAATGCCATGTCCCGCGCCAGCCTTCTGACCGATGAAGTGCGGCGCAATGCCGAAGCCATGCATGCACTGGGCATGCGGGCAGCACTGCGCAAGAAGTGGGAAGGCTTGCAGCAGCAGGCGCTCGACCAGCATACGGAGGCGAGTGATAAGGGCGGCCGCTACAGCGCCATGTCACGGGTGGTGCGGCTTCTGGTGCAGTCTGGGCTTCTGGCGCTTGGCGCCTATCTTGCCGTGAAGGGTGAAATATCGCCCGGCACCATCATCGCCGCCTCCATCATCATGGGACGCGGCCTTGCGCCGATCGAGCAGGCAGTGGGCAACTGGCAGCAGTTCCAGGGCTATCGCAAGGCCAGCCAAAGGCTCAGCGAGGTTTTGGAGAAAGTGCCGCCAGAAACAGAGCGCATGACACTACCTCCGCCTAAAGGCCTTCTTGAAGTTGAAAACCTCAGCGTCGTGTTGAAGGGCACCCAGAAGCCAGTGCTGCAAGGCTTGAGTTTCAACGTGCAGCCGGGGCAGGGGCTCGGGGTTATCGGCCCTACGGGGGCTGGAAAATCAACGTTGGCGCG
>JAIBJH010000135.1 GCA_020029455.1 Hyphomicrobiales bacterium | reverse complement strand
TCGCCGGCAAACCAGGATTTGAAGACCCGGTCATAGACCGGAAATTCATCTTGCGAACCTGTGAGCGTGATGCGTCCAAGCCGCGACAGCACCGACAGCGAGTGAAGCGGCATTGCCTTGCAGACCCTGAGAAAATCTATTGTCCGTGCGGGATCAACGCCGAGGCCCGCCTCACGCAGCGCGCGCGGAAAGCCCAAGAGAAGCTTTTCCGCCTGAATTTCGCGGCGGGTCATTCAAACCACTCCGGCAGCCAGAACCGCGGCCATGTCTTCCGGGTCCTTGATGATCAGTCCTATGGATCTCTTCAAGGCATCGGGCCAGTCATTGCCCTGCCGGGTGAGGGCTATTGCAGCCTGGGCCCAGTCAATGCTTTCGGCCGTGCTGGGTTTCTTGAGAAGCGGCAGGCGGCGAATGCCGGCAATGGCCGCCACAAGCCTTTCAGCGGCTTCAGATGTAACGCCCGGTGCGTGGCGCTCCACAATGGCGCGCTCCCTCGCTTGGTCGGGATAGTCGATCCAGTGGTAAAGGCAACGCCGCCGCAAGGCATCATGCAATTCGCGAGTGCGATTTGAGGTGAGAATTGTGATCACCGGCTTTGCCGCCGTGATGGTTCCAATCTCGGGAATTGAAATCTGGTAGTCAGACAGGAATTCCAGCAGCAACGCCTCGAAGGCATCATCGGCGCGGTCGATTTCGTCGATGAGCAGGACAGTTGTTTCCGGGTGTTTGAGGGCCTTCATGAGCGGCATCTCAATCATAAACTCGGGCGCAAAAAGGTCCTTTGTTTCGATGGGGCCGCCGCGCTCGGTCACCCGGACATGCAGGAGTTGACGCGCATGGTCCCAATCGTAAAGCGCTTTCGAGGAATCTATGCCTTCATAGCATTGAAGCCGGATGCATTCGCGCCTCAAAACCTTGGCAAGCGATTTCGCAACCTGGGTTTTACCAACACCGGGAGCGCCTTCCAGCAGTAGGGGCTTGCCCAGTTCCACCGCCAGGTAAAGCGCTGTCAGCAAAGTTTCATCGGCAAAGTAGCCCTCGCGGGCAAGTTCGCTTGCAAGGCGGTCATAGGATAACGCGGCGGTCATTTCTTTACCGACCCTGCAAACAAGCTCATCCGGATATCACCACTGCACGTGTTCGTTCATCACCAAACGCACGCGATTTGAGCAATGGGCAGCCGCATCGCCGCCGGCAGCCTTGCCGCCATCCGTACCAAAGCTTTCGGCAATGGCTGCTTCATTGTCGAACCACATTTCGCTCACGCCGTCGAAGGGCAATTCATCATTGGCTTTTGCCAGGATGTTCACTGTGTACTTGCGCATGCCGGGAATGTTTTTGGCAAGCTTTGGATGGTCCTTTTCCAGCCATGAGCGGAAGTCCTCAAAGCTCATCCCGTCCTTGCGCTTCATAAGCGACATCACTTTAATCATTCTGCTTTTCCTTGTTGGGTTGAAGTTAAACCGGGTTTACCGCTTGCAGGGCGTCGAGGCCGCGAAGCACTTTTTCTGGCGTGATTGGCAACGACGTCACACGCACGCCACAGGCATCGAAAATGGCATTGGCGATGGCCGGAATTGGTGAATTTGCCGTCATCTCGCCAATACCCTTGGCGCCGTAGGGTCCGTTTGATGCCGGCCGTTCGATGATGACGCTTTCCATTTCAGCGAGATCGGCTGGGCCCGGCATGAGGTATTCGGAAAAATCCAGGGGGCCGTGGGCGCGGTCCGGGTAATAGGGCTCGGTTGTTTCATAAAGCGCGTGGCTGATGCCCATCCAAGCGCCACCAACAATTTGCTGGTGTGCAAGGGCGGGGTTCATGGCCCGGCCCACTTCATAGCCATTGGTCAGTTTGAGAACACGCACCACGCCGGTTTCATCATCCACCTCAACCTCGGCAATGGTGCAGGCATGGGCCTGGCACGAGTCCGGGTCCATTTCACCTGTCTCCGGCACGGGCGTGCTTTTGGGTTTCAGGAATATGCCACGCCCGGAAATCGTGTTGCCGTGCTTGAAATGGGCGGCAAGCGCCACATCCAAAACGCCAATGCCCTTGTCCGGTGCGCCATTCACATGGATGCGGCCTTTGCCGTCGGTCACCAGATCAGCGGCGTCGACTTCAAGTTCGGTCGCCGCCACATTCAGCATTACCTCGCGGGCCTCGCGCGCCGCCATAATCACGGCATTTCCGATCCGGTGCGTGCCGCGGCTGGCGAAAGTCCCCATGCAATGGGGGCCCGTGTCCGTATCGGCGGTATCGATCATCACGCTGTCGTAAGGAATACCGAGGGTTTCAGCGGCGATTTGCGCAATGACGGTTTTCAAGCCTTGGCCGAGATCAACACTGGACAGCGTGACCACAAAGCTCCCCGTTGTCGTAGCATGGATCAAGGCCTGCGATGGATCGCCTCCGAGATTCATGCCGGTTGGATAGTTGACCGCCGCAACCCCCCTGCCCTTAAGCTTTGCCATTTGCGCTTCCCCATCCATATGACGACATCGCCAGAAATTCTGAGCTGAGCTTCTGCCCGCTCTGCTTGGCCGCCGCCTGAAGGACCTCGACCAGGGCAGCGCCCTCAACTTCCTTGCGATGGGCTTTCATGTCCCCGTCGCGGTAGGCATTTTTCAGGCGAAACTCGATGGGATCCATCTTCAACAGGCGTGCAATCTGATCCATCTGCGATTCTAGGGCGAAGTCAGCGATGGTTACGCCAAAGCCGCGCATGGCTGAAGACGGCGTGCGGTTGGTATAAACACAGTAAGCATCCACATGGACATTCGGAATTGTATAGGGACCCGGCATGTGGGCAGCAGCCTTTGTGGTGCCATAGGTCGAGTGTCGGCAATAGGCGCCCGCATCCACATAAAGCGTGATCTTCCGTGCGAAAATGCGGCCATCCTTCATGATGCCGTCCTTGATGTAGAAGCGTTCGGCGGCGCGCGGCGATGACACCTGCATTTCCTCAGCCCTCGAATAGGCGTATTTCACCGGGCGGTTGGTGAGCATGGCGCCGAGCGTTGCGATAGGTTCGACGATCACGTCAACCTTGCCACCGAACCCACCGCCTACGGTGCCGCCAATCATACGCAATTTGTTGAACTGCACGCCGAGGATAAGGGCCGTGTTGTCGAGCGTGAAATAGAGCGCCTGAGTGTTTGAATAAATTGTATAGCGGCCATTGCCTTCTGGCTTCACCACGCAGCCCGTTGTTTCCGTGGGCGCGTGTTCAATGGGGGCGGAGTTATAACGGCACTCGAGAATATGGTCGGCCTGCTTGAAGGCCGTCTCCACATCGCCAAAGCGAATGCGCCGGCAGTTGTGGCCCTCATAGATGTAATAGTTTGAACCGTGATTGGTGAAGGGTTTGGAGGTCATTGCCTCTTCGACATCGAATACGGGAGGCAATTCCTCGTAAACGACCTTGACGCGCTTTGCGCCTTCCGCTGCGGCTTGCGGTGTTTCGGCAAGCACGGCGCAGATCTGCTCACCAATGAAACGCACCCGGTCTTCAGCCAGCACGGGCTCATCGTCAGGCCCAACCCCGATGAGCTTCAGGATCGTGTACCAGTTGTTGGGAACATCCTTCCACGTCAATACGCGAACAACGCCGGGAACCTTCATGGCCGGCGCCACATCAAGCTTCTTGATCAACGCATGATGCTTGGTGGAGCGCACCATTTTGAGATGCAGCGTATTGGGAAAGCTCACATCCTCATAAAACTGCGTGCGGCCGGTGACATGGCCGCGCGCATCGGCGCGTTCCGTACTGGTTCCGACCGTGTTGAAACTTCCGGCCCGCTCCTCGGTGAAGAAACTTGTATCAATGGTTTCCATGATGCTTTTCCCTCACGCCGATTTTTTCAGTGGTTTTCCCATGCCCGCCGCCGCGGCCAGGATGGCATCAACAATGGATTCATAACCCGTGCAGCGGCACACATTTCCCGAAATGGCCCGGATGACATCGGCGCGCGAAGGCCTTGGATTGACCGACAGGAGGCCCTTCGCGGCCATGATCATGCCGGAGGTGCAAAAGCCGCATTGCGTGGCAAAGCCTTCAACGAAGGCTTGCTGCAAAGGGTGAAGCTCGTTGTTCAACGCCAGGTTTTCAACAGTCTCGACGCGCGATCCGGCAATGGTTTCGACGGGGATCAAGCAGGCTAGTTTGGCTTTGCCATCCACCAGCACGGTGCAACTGCCGCAGGATCCCTGATCGCAGCCGCGCCGCGTTCCGGTGAGGCTTTGATGCTCGCGCAGAAGATTGAGAAGCGTCGTACCAGGCGCCACGAGGGTTTCCCGTTCGACGCCGTTCAAGGTAATTGAAACAACTGAACCCTTCATCGCCATCCCCCTCAAGACTTGCCTGCCGCATCGCCCAAAAGGGCGCGGCAGATGTGAACCGGTGTGACCCGTGCGCGATACCAGGCGCTGGCATAGGCATCGGTGAAGGGCGCTATTTCCTTCGCTGCGGCAGCGGCCGCTGCCCTTACGGTCTTCTCATCAAACAATTTGGCGTTGAGCAGTTTTTCAACGGACTTGGCGCGAACCGGTTTTGCCGCAACACCTCCGAGGGCAATGCGGCAATCCGCAACCATACCTTTGACCAGCGGAATGATAGCAGCCACCGTTACAATGGATGCGGAGTTGAGCGCCCGCCGGGAGGCCTTGGCATATTTGAAAGTGCCGGGCTTGGGAATGGCGAAGGAAACATGGGTTACAAGCTCGCCCGCTTTCACGCCCTTCTTGATGATCTCTTCTACAGGAGCACTGCGCTTGCTTTTGGCGTTAACGACTATCGCCGTTGCATCGAGCGCCACCAAACATACGGCCAGATCGCCATAAGCAAACAGGTTGCCGCCCACAGTCGCCATGTTGCGGAGCGTTGGGGAACCAATCGAATCGATAACGGCCGAAAGGAATTTTAATTCGGAATGCCGGGCCAGCTCCGCAATGGGAGCTGCGGCACCAATCGTGGCTATGCCCTTCTTGAAAGAGACGGCGTCAATTCCAAGCTTGCTCAGGCTGACCAAGGTGCTGATGCCGTGGGCGCCCTCATTTATAATGGGCATCACCAAGGTGCCGCCCGCCACGAGTGTCGCTTTCGGGGCCAGTTTCAGAGCTTTTCGCAGATCGCCCAAAGACGTCGGTGTGACCACCGCTTGTAGCATCGCGTCCTCCCATGGACCATTTTTTGCTTTTAATTTTTATCAATTATCGATAAACGATATGGCATTGTCAAGCGACTTCGCGCGATTGGACTGGGCCTGATGACCGAAGACATGAGTGAGCTGAGAAGTGAACGGGCTTCTGAAGCGATTGAGTTCAAAACCGGAAGCGATACCGATTTTGTCAATTCGCCACTGCGCCAGCGTTTGAAGGACGTTCTTCTGCGCCGCATCCTTGGCGGTGCCTACAAGGCGGGTGACCGCCTCGTTGAACTCAAGATTGCGCAGGAGTTTGGCACCAGCCAGGCGCCGGTGCGCGAAGCATTACGTGATCTCGAAGCAACTGGACTGGTAATCAGCAAGCCGCGCCGCGGCACTTATGTGGCAGAGGTTTTGAGCGAGGGTTTGCGGGAGATTTATGCAGTGCGTGGCGCGCTGGAAGAACAGGCCACACGCCTTGCCACCGTCAGGCAAAGCTGCGATCTGGCGATGCTGGAATTGGAACTGCAAGGCATGCGCGTTGCTGCTGCTGCCGATGACCTCACCAGCCTGGCGGAACACAGTGTGAAATTCCACCGGGCCATTGTGGAAGCCGCCGGCAACCGCCTGCTCACCAACCTGTGGGCGTCGCTCAACATCGAAACCCGCACCACAATCACCTTGCTGGTAGATGGCATTGATCTCATGGAGGCAGCAAACAGCCACCGCCAGATCATTGATGCCATTGCCTCCGGCGATTCCGAGCGCGCCTCACGGGTGGCCCGCGAACATCAGGAAAACTTCGAACGTTTACCAACTCCCAACACGAAACTTCGCAAAGATACTTGATATCAGAAATATGCACTCAACGATTTGCGTTTCGCAATTTTCGTTTATTGATCATTTTGTGTAGCAGCAAGTTGAGGACCGCATACACACTCCCACGCTCTTTCTAGGAATTGTTTTTCTAATAGCAAACTACAAGCGGCTAGTTAGTCGATAAAAAATCTTGAATATGCTGAGACTTCACCGGAGTACACGCAACGTCTGTCCCTTGCTGCACATACAGCGCGCACGGCGGTTTCTAACCGTTTGGTTTCGTTGAATTGTCATTCCCATCTATCATGGGCGCGACGGCAAACACTTTCCCTTTCGCCATGGAGCGGCTCCCGATAGCGTTTATGGAGCCGGTCGAGCTGGCCCTCAATTGACTATTGTCGAGATGATATTCCAGCCAGAAAGCATTTGAAAACATGCAACATTGATGTATTATGCATCAAACTTGCAAAGCGGACAAACCGCAATGATGACGGCTTCGCAACTGCGCGCAGCACGCGCACTGCTTGGGATCGACCAACAAAAAATGGCCGATCTTGCAGGTGTTTCCCTGCCTACAATTCAAAGAATGGAAGCCAGTCCCGAAAATGTGCGCGGCGTTGTCGGCACCTTGGTCAAAGTGCTGGAGGCGCTGGACAAGGCAGGCCTCGAACTCATCGGTGACGGCGCCGCCAGTTCAAGTGGTGGCAGGGGTGTTCGCTTCAAGACCGGCGTAAAGCTGGGGGGAAACTCTTCGTGACCCAGCCCATCGGCCAGCTACTCGCAGTCATTGCCGTCTACGTGCTGACAGCAGTGATGGCCACGCTGCTCTATCGTTGGAAGACAGCTCTTGCAGCCGTCTATCCACTGTGTGCCCTGGCTGGAGTGGCCGGCGCACTCGTCAACCTTGCCGCGCTGCTCAATGATGCAAGCAGCTCAATGGTGTTGCCTGTGGGCCTTCCATCCATCGGGCTACACCTCGGCGTCGATCCGCTTTCGGCGTTCTTTGGTGCCATGATCAACATCGGCATTGTGGGTGCTTCTGTCTATGGCGCCGGGCTCGACCGCGAGCATGACCTGACGCCCCGTGTCGAACCGCTGTTCCCTGCCTTTGCAGCGGCGATGAATCTAGTGCTCATCGCCAACGATGCTTTCGCCTTCCTGTTCAGCTGGGAATTGATGTCCCTCACCTCCTGGGCACTTGTCGTGTCCCGTCACACGGACGCCGACAGCAGGCACGCAGGCCACGTCTATCTGGTTATGGCGGCGATTGGCACGGCATCGTTGCTCTTTGCTTTCGGTGGCCTGGCCGGTGC